>JAIOQK010000366.1 GCA_021413425.1 Mycobacterium sp. | reverse complement strand
GATCGAGGTGTAGGAGATCAGCCGCATGACGTCGGTCTGGCCGATCGCCAGGATGGCGCCGTAGACGATGCCGATGACGGCGAGGGCGATGACGGCGGGCCGGAACAGCGTGGCGGCGTCGGGGAACAGCGGCAGGCAGTACCGCAGCATGCCGAAGGTGCCGACCTTGTCCATCACCGCCATCATCAGCACCGCTGAGGCGGGGGTGGCCTGCACGGCGGCGTCAGGCAGCCAGCGGTGCAGCGGCCACAGCGGCGCCTTGATCGCGAAGGCAACCATGAAGCCGAGGAATAGTGCGTTGGCCACCGCGGGGGCGATGACGAAGTCGCCGGAGGCGATGGCGTCGGAGATGGCCCGGAAGTCGAAGGTGCCGCCGTCGAAGATCCCGGCGTCGGCCGTCACCACGTACAGGCCCACCACCGCGGCCAGCATGATCAGGCCGCCGAAGAGGTTGTAGAGCAGGAACTTCACCGCCGCCTTGGATCGCTCCGGGCCGCCGAACACCCCGATGAGCAGATACATCGGGATGAGCATGGCCTCGAAGAGGATGTAGAACAGCAGGATGTCCAGCGCCGCCAGACTCAGCAGCACCATGCCCTCGGTGGCCAGAATGAGCGCGACGTAGGAGTGCGTTCCGCGGCCGGATACCCCGCGTCCGGCGTCGCGCCAGCCGGCGATCAGCAGCAGTGGCACCAGCACCGCCGTCAGCACCACCAGGGCCAGCGCGATGCCGTCGAGGCCGAGGATGTAGCCGGTGCCGAAACTGGCGATCCAGGTGCGCTGTTCGACGAACTGGAAGCGCTCGCCTCCCGGGTCGAACCGCACGGCGAGCACGGCGGCGATCACCAGCACCGCCAGCGAGACGGCCAGTGCGCTGAACCGGGCGACGTTGCGGGCCGATGCCGGCAGCGCGACGATCGCCAGCGCGGCGACGACCGGCAGCGCCCACAGCAGGCTGAGCCAGGGGATGGTCATCGCCACACCGCCATGATCAGGACCGCCCCGGCGAACAGCGCCGTCCCGGCGAGCATGGACAGCGCGTAGCTGCGGGCGAATCCGGTCTGTAGGCCGCGCAGCCCGTCGGAAAACCGGCGCACCCCGGTGGCCAGGCCGTTGACCGAGCCGTCGATCGCGGCGTCGTCGACCACCACCATCGCCCGGGTGAGCTGCTGGCCGGAGCGCATGAACACCGCCTCGTTGACGGCGTCGCCGTAGAGGTCGCGCCGCGCCGCGACGGTCAGTGCCGAGACATCCGCCGGTGCGGTCACCGGCACGGCCTTGCCTGCGTACTGCCGGTAGGCGACCGCGACGCCGACGGCCACCACCGTCAGCGCGAGTGCGGTGGTGACCCAGACCGGGACGACGTGCGCTGACTCAGCGCTTCCCACAACCGGTTCCAGCCAGTCACCCAGGGTGTGGCCGACCGCGAGGAACGCACCGGCACCGACCGATCCGACCGCGAGCACCACCATCGGCAGGGTCATCACCGCCGGTGACTCGTGCGGATGGGCGTCGGGGTTGATCTGCGCCCAGCGGCGCTCGCCGAAGAACGTCAGCAGCATGACCCGCGTCATGTAGAACGCGGTGATGCCCGCGCCCAGCAGTGCGACACCGCCGAGGACGGCACCTTTGAGTCCGCCTGCGTTGATGGCGGTTTCGATGATGGCGTCCTTGGAGAAGAAGCCGGCGAACGGCGGCACCCCGATGATGGCGAGGTAGCCGAGGCCGAAGGTGAGGTAGGTGATCGGTAGCAGCGTGCGCAGGCCGCCGTAGCGGCGCATGTCGGTCTCGTCGTCCATGGCGTGCATCACCGACCCGGCGCCGAGGAACAGCCCGGCTTTGAAGAAGCCGTGGGTGAGCAGGTGCATGATGGCCACCGCGTAGCCGGCCGGGCCCAGGCCCGCGGCGAGCACCATGTAGCCGATCTGGCTCATGGTCGAGGCGGCCAGGGCCTTCTTGATGTCGTCCTTGGCGCAGCCGATGATCGCGCCGAAGAGCAGGGTGACGGCTCCGACGGTCACCACCGCCGTCTGCGCCACGGGTGCGAGGTTGAACACCGGGCCGGCGCGGACGATCAGGTACACCCCGGCGGTCACCATGGTGGCGGCGTGGATGAGCGCGGACACCGGGGTGGGGCCCTCCATGGCGTCGCCGAGCCAGGACTGCAACGGAACCTGGGCGCTCTTGCCGCATGCACCGAGCAGCAGCAGCAGTCCGATGGCGGTCAGTGTGCCCTGGCTCATCTGCGGTGCGGCCGCGAAAACCTCTGTGTAGCCGACGGATCCGACTTCGGCGAACAGCACCATCAGCGCGATTGCCAGGCCGGTGTCACCCACCCGGTTGACCACGAACGCCTTCTTGGCGGCGGTGGCCGCGCTGGGCTTGTGCGACCAGAAGCCGATCAGCAGATACGACGCCAGCCCCACACCCTCCCAGCCGAGGTAGAGGCCCAGGAAGTTGTCCGAAAGCACCAGGATCAGCATCGCGGCGACGAAGAGATTGAGGTAGCCGAAGAACCGCCGGCGCCCGGCATCGTGTGCCATGTACCCGATCGAGTAGAGGTGGATCAGCGCGCCCACACCGGTGATCAGCAGCACGAAGCACACCGACAGCGCGTCGAGTTGCAGGCCGAAGTCCACCCGCAACTCACCCACCGGAACCCAGGAGAACAGCGTGTTGCGCACCTGCCGGTCCTGCGCCGGCAGGCCGAGAAGGTGGACGAACAGTGCGGCGCCGCAGACGAATGAGCCGATGACGGCGGCGCAGCCGAGCAGGTGGCCCCAGGCGTCGGTGGCCCGGCCGCCCATCAGCAGGATGAGCGCCCCGATCAGGGGCAGCGCGATAGTCAGTGAGAGCAGCGTGGTCATGTCAGTTCCGGAGCAGATTCGACTCGTCGACGTCGGCGCTGCGCCGGGTGCGATAGATCGCGACGATGATCGCCAGCCCGACCACCACCTCGCAGGCCGCCACCACCATGGTGAAGAACGCCACCGCCTGCCCCTCGAGGTCGCCGTGCATGCGGGCGAAGGTGACGAAGGCGAGGTTGCCGGCGTTGAGCATCAGTTCCACACACATGAACATGACGATGGCGTTGCGGCGGACCAGCACGCCGGCCGCACCGATGGTGAAGATCAGCGCCGAGAGATAGAGGTAGTGCGCCGGGGTCATAGCGGCTCCCCGCCGGGGACACCGGAGCGGAGCACGCCGCTGACCGAGTCGCCCTGCTCGGAGCCGTCGGGCAGCCGGGCGGCGGTGTCGACGGCGTTGCGGCGCGCGTAGACGCCGGGGTTGGGTCTCGGGGTGGCGCGGCCGCCGCCGATGCGGAAGCGTTCGACGACCAGTTCGCGCTGGGTCTTGCGCCGCTCGAAGCGTTCCCGGTGGGCCAGCACCATGGCTCCGAGCGCGGCGGTGATCAGCAGCGCGCTGGTGAGTTCGAAGGCCCACAGGTTGCGGGTGAAGATCAACTCGGCCAGGCCCTCGACGTTTCCGCCCGCGTTGGCCTCTTCCAGACCGGTGAAGCCTCCGATCGCTGCGGTGCCGATGGCGGCGATGAGCAGGACGCCGAATCCCAGGCCCGCCAGAACGGCCGCGACGCGTTGCCCGCGAATGGTCTCCACCAGGGACTGCGCCGAGTCCACGCCGATCAGCATGAGCACGAAGAGGAACAGCATCATCACCGCGCCGGTGTAGACCACGATCTGCACCACACCGAGGAACAGTGCCTCCTGGGCGACGTAGATGATCGCCAGCGCGATCATGGTCGATGCCAGGTACAGCGCGGAGTACACCGCTTTGGGGGCGGCGACGACGCCGATGGCGCCGGCCACCGCGATTGCGCCGAGCACCCAGAAGGCGACGACTTCGGCGTTCACGACGAGACTTCCCGCCCGGCGGTGCCGGCGATCTCGCCGATCACGTTGCCAGTGACGTTGCCCAGGTAGTAGTCGTCATCGGTGGTTCCGGGCGCCATCGGGTGCGGCGGCTGCTGCATGCCGGGCTCCAACGGGGCGAGCAGTTTGTCCTTGCCGTAGATCAGGTCGGCGCGGTTGTCGTCGGCCATCTCGTAGTCGGCTGTCATGGTCAGTGCGCGGGTGGGGCAGGCCTCGATGCACAGCCCGCAGCCGATGCAGCGCAGATAGTTGATCTGGTACACCTGGCCGTAGCGTTCGCCGGGGGAGAAGCGCTGTTCGTCGGTGTTGTCGGCGCCCTCGACGTAGATCGCGTCGGCCGGGCAGGCCCAGGCGCACAGTTCGCAGCCGATGCACTTCTCCAGCCCGTCCGGGTAGCGGTTGAGTTGGTGGCGGCCGTGGTAGCGCGGCGCGGTGGGCCCGGGCGATTCGGGGTACTGCTCGGTGATCGGCTTCTTGAACATGGTGCCGAAGGTGACGCCGAAGCCGGCGACGGGCCCCAGCAACTTCTTGAGGAAGTCAGACACGGGCGGTCTCCTCGACGGGCTTGCTGTGAACGGGCATGGGCGGTATCGGGAAGCTGCCGGTCTCGGGCGGCGGCGGTGGCGGCTCCTGGCCGCGAATGTTGCGGCGCCGCAACGCATTCACCGCCAGCGCACCGGCGAGCAGGCCGGCGGCCGCGATGAGGCTGGGGAGGACGCCGGTGAGCCCGGCGTTGCGCATGAATGCCACGATCAGGATCCAGGCCAGTGACACCGGGATGAGCAGTTTCCAGCCCAGTGCCATGAACTGGTCGTAGCGCAGCCGCGGCAGGGTGGCGCGCAGCCACATGAATACGAACAGGAACACCCACACCTTGGCGACGAACCACACCAGCGGCCACCAGCCGCTGTTGGCGCCGTCCCACAGACTCAGCGGGAACGGGGCCCGCCAGCCGCCGAGGAACAGGGTGGCGGCCAGCGCCGACACCGTGGTCATGTTGACGTACTCGGCGAGGTAGAACATCGCGAACTTCAGCGACGAGTACTCGGTGTGGAAGCCGCCCACCAGTTCGCCCTCGGCCTCGGGCAGATCGAATGGGGCACGGTTGGTTTCGCCGACCATGGCGGTGATGTAGACCAGGAACGACGGCAGCAGCAGCAGGATGTACCAGGTCTGGGTCTGGGCGGCGACGATGCCGGAGGTCGACATG
>JAIOQK010000364.1 GCA_021413425.1 Mycobacterium sp. | reverse complement strand
CCCCGCCACCGAACCCATCCGCGCCTACGCGGGCCTCAACTCCGCCAAGGGAATTCGCGCCACCGCCGAGTTGGCCGCCCGGGAACTGGAGCGCGAGGGCGGGCTCAAGCGCAAGGTCATCGCGGTGGCCACCACCACCGGCACCGGGTGGATCAACGCCGCCGAGGCGGACTCGCTGGAGTACATGTACAACGGCGACACCGCGATCGTGAGCATGCAGTACTCCTTCCTGCCGAGCTGGTTGTCGTTCCTGGTCGACAAGGAGAACGCCCGCCAGGCCGGCCAAGCCCTCTTCGAGGCCGTGGACAGGCGGGTGCGCGCGCTGCCCGAGGCGCAGCGGCCCAAGATCGTGGTGTTCGGCGAGAGCCTGGGTTCCTTCGGCGGCGAGGCACCGTTCCTGAGCCCGAACAACATCATCGCCCGCACCGACGGTGCGCTGTTCTCCGGACCGACCTTCCAGAACACCATGCGCGACGACATCACCGACAACCGTGATCCCGGTTCGCCGGAGTGGCTGCCGATCTTCGACGACGGTGCCAACGTCCGATTCGCGGCACGGCCCGACAACCTGGCCCGCCCGGACGCCCCGTGGGGCAGCCCGCGCATCGCCTATCTGCAGCACGCCTCGGACCCGATCGCCTGGTTCAACCCGAATCTGCTATTCGCCGAACCAGACTGGCTGCGCGAGCCGCGCGGCTATGACGTCTCCGGCGATATGAACTGGATCCCGGTGGTGACATTCCTTCAGGTTTCCGCGGACATGGCCGTCGCGGTCAACGTGCCGGACGGCCACGGCCACCGCTACGTCAAGGACGTCGTGAACGCCTGGGCAGCGGTCATGCAGCCGCCGGGCTGGATACCGGAGAAGACAGAGCGGCTGCGCGGCCGGGTCACCCAGGACTACGCCCAATAGCCGCACAGGCGAGCAGCGTTGCATAGATTGACCCCATGCTGAGCACTCCAGATCGCCGCCCGCGGGCCGGCGTCGCTCTCGTCGTCGCCGCCGTCGTGCTGACGGGGTGTTCGCAGGGCGGCGGCGACAAGCCGACACCGGAGGCCCTTGACGCCCCGGCAGGGCAGCCGGCCGGGGAGTCCGGCGGTGGGCCGATCGGGCTGTCGCCGGGCGGGGTGACCACCAGGATCGACATCCCCGCGCAATCCACCGAGGAGCAGTACGCGCAAGCTTGCATGGCCACCAAGGCCTGGATGGACGCCCAGGGCGGGGATCCGGACACCCTGGTGGAGCCCTACCTCAAGCAAGCACAGGCGTGGACGGCGCCGAGTCCGGTGACCTTCAACAAGACCTGGGCCGAACTGGCCGACCCGCAGCGCGCGGCGGTCATCATCGCGGTGCGGGCCGCGGCCGACGGCGGCTGCTAGGCCCGCCGGGAATCACGTCGAGCGAGATACGACAATCGGGTCATGGCCAAACGGGTGGCGCTTGCGCTTGGCAGCGGTGGGGCGCGCGGATACGCCCACGTCGGGGTCATCAATGAGCTGCGCAGCCGGGGCTACGAGGTGGTGGGCGTAGCCGGATCCTCGATGGGGGCACTGGTCGGTGGACTGTTCGCCGCGGGCTCGCTTGAGGACTTCACCGAGTGGTCCACCACCTTGACCCAGCGAGCGGTGCTGCGACTGCTCGACCCGTCCATCACCGCCGCTGGCGTTTTCCGGGCGGGCAGGTTCCTCGATGCGGTCCGCGAGATCCTCGGCGAGGTCACCATCGAGGAGTTGCCGATCCCCTATACCGCGGTGACGACTGACCTGCTCGCGGGAAAGTCGGTGTGGTTGCAGCGCGGTCTGCTGACCGAGGCGATCCGCGCCTCGATCGCGATCCCGGGAGTGATCGCCCCGCATGTTCTCAACGGTCGGCTACTGGCAGACGGCGGCATCCTCGACCCGCTGCCGATGGCGCCGATCGCGTCGGCGAACGCGGATCTGACTGTGGCCGTCAGTGTCTCGGGAATGGAGGCCGATCAGGCCACCGACATACCGGCCGGCCCGGAGACCAAAGCCACCCGTGAGCGGCTGAACCGGTTGCTGCGTAGCACCTCGGCACTGTTCGACCGGTTCGGCACCGCCGCCGAGGTGGTCGA
>JAIOQK010000363.1 GCA_021413425.1 Mycobacterium sp. | reverse complement strand
CTGATCGACGCCACCTCCGGGGCGGGCGGCCTGCCGGTCGACATCTCGGCGTGCGACACCTATTACTTCGCGCCGCAGAAGAACTTCGCCAGCGACGGCGGACTGTGGCTGGCGATCATGTCCCCGGCCGCGCTGGCCCGGGTGGAGGCCATCGCCGCCTCCGGCCGGTGGATGCCGGAGTTCCTGTCGCTGCCGATCGCGGTCGACAACAGCCTCAAGAACCAGACCTACAACACCCCGGCGATCGGCACCCTGGTGCTGATGGCCGAGCAGATCGACTGGATGCTGGGCAACGGCGGCCTGGATTGGGCGGTCAAGCGCACCGCGGACTCGTCGTCACGGCTGTACTCCTGGGCCGAGGGGTCGTCCTACGCCACCCCGTTCGTCACCGACCCGGCGCTGCGCTCCCAGGTGGTGGGCACCATCGACTTCACCGACGAGGTGGACGCGGCGGCGGTCGCGAAGGTGCTGCGGGCCAACGGCATCGTCGACACCGAGCCGTACCGCAAGCTGGGCCGCAACCAGCTGCGGGTGGCGATGTTCCCGGCCGTCGAGCCCGACGACGTCAGCGCGCTGACCGGGTGCGTGGACTGGGTCGTCGAACACCTCTAGACCTCAGGAGTAACACGGGCGTGTCGTGATCGTTATGTCAACGCCGCCTGGGCTACATTCCGCTGCAAAGGAGGTCGGCATGCGGGAACTGACACTTATCGGGCTCGATGTCGACGGCAAGCACGTCATCTGCGAGGGCGGCGACCCCGCCGACAAATTCCTGGTCCGGGTGGACGACCGGTTGCGCGCCGCCGTGCGCGGCGACCGCGCCGGACTGATCGAGAACAACAAGGACAACGAGGCCAAAGGCGTGTTGCGGCCCAAAGACATTCAGTCCCGTATCCGGGCGGGAGCATCGGTTTCCGAGGTTGCCGAGGCCTCCGGGATGGACGTCTCCAAGATCGAGCGTTTCGCCCACCCCGTGCTGCTGGAGCGCCAACGGGCGGCCGAACTGGCCACCGCGGCCCACCCGGTGCTGGCCGACGGTCCCGCGGTGGAGACCCTGCTGGAGACCATCAGCACCGCACTGGCCGCGCGCAGCCTCAACTCGGAGGCCACCAACTGGGATGCGTGGCGCACCGACGACGGCCGCTGGACGGTCCGGATGAGCTGGAACGCCGGGCTGTCGGAGAACTTCGCGCACTTCCGGTTCACCCCGGGCGCCCACGGCGGTACCGTCACCGCGATCGACGAGGCCGCCAGCGAACTGATCGACCCGGAGTTCGAGCGGCCGCTGCGCCAGGTCGCCCCGCTGGCCCAGTTGGAGTGCGAGACGCCGCAACCCGCACCCGCGGCCGTTGCCGTTGCCGTTGCCGTTGCCGAACAGCGGCACGCCTCCCCGGCCCCCGCCAAGCGCAGCAGGCGCCACCCCGAGGTGCCGGCCTGGGAGGACGTCCTGCTCGGCGTCCGGACCAGCGGCGAGCGCTGATCCGCTAACGCAGGCTCAACCCCAGCAGCACGATCCAGCCGATCGCCACGCCGACCCCGGCGCCCAGTACGAACCACCGCCGCACCGGGGTGGTGCGCCACCCCCACAGGGTGGGCGCCAATCCGCCGACCGCGGTGACGTTCAAGCCGATGGACACCAGTGGATGCACCCGGATCATTCCGAGGCTGAGCACCACGATCGCCGCAGCGGTGACGGCGGCGGTGAAGGCGGCCACCGTCAGGCCGGTTCCCCAAGGCGGCTGATCAACACCGGTGGACTCTTCAGCCACCCGATCGGAAGACACCCGACCAGATTAGCCGCGGGCGCGTTCGTAGAACGCCAGGGCGGCGGCGGTCGCGACGTTGAGCGAGTCGGTGCCGCGCGCCATCGGGATACGCACCCGGGCGTCGGCGACCCGCATCGCCGCGTCGGTCAATCCCGGCCCCTCGGCACCGACGAGGACCGCCAACCTGCCCCCTGCCAGCACGCCCATCACCTCGGCGAGGCTGGGGGAACGGGGATCGGGGGTCATCGCCAGTAGCCGAAAACCGTTGTCGCGCAAGATGTTCAACTCACCCGGCCAGGATTGCGCGCGGGCGAACGGCACCAGCAGGGCGTGGCCCATCGAGACCCGGACCGCGCGCCGGTACAGCGGGTCGGCGCAGCCGGCACCGAACACCACGGCGTCCACCCCCAGTCCCGCGGCGTTGCGGAAGATCGACCCGAGGTTCTCGTGGTCGTTGACACCCTCCAGCACGGCGACCGTGCGAGCGCCGGCCAGAACCTCGGCGGTCGATAACTCCGGGGACCGTCTCGCCACGGCCAACACCCCCCGATTGAGATGAAAACCGACAACGGCGGCCATCACCTCGGCCGAGGCCCGGTAGAACGGCACGTCGACGCCGGTGAGGTCAGCGGCGAGCTCGATGCGCCGCCGGTCGGTGCCCAGCAGGGCGTGCGGTCGGAAGCGCGAGGCCAGCATGCGCTGCACCACCAGCACGCCCTCGGCGATCACCAGGCCCTTGCCGGTGGGCAGGTCGGGGCGGCGGTCAACGCTGTTGAGGTCGCGGAAGTCGTCGACCCGCGGATCATCGGGGTCGAGGATGTCGATGACCGCCGGGCCGTGCACGGCTGCCAGGCTACGGTTATGGCGATGTCGTCTGATCCGGAACCGCCACCGCTGCCCGCCCGGCTGCTCGACCCACGGCCGGTCATCCTCGTCGGTGTGGCGCTGTGGGTGCTGGCCGCGGTGGCGGCGTTCGCCGTTCCGGCATTGGAGAGCTGGCGGCCGATCGCCGTCGCCGGTTTGGGGGTCAGTGTGATCGGCACCTCGATCTTCCTGTGGCAGGCGTCCGCCGCCCGCCGTGGCGCCCGGGGCGCGCAGACCGGCATCCCCGAACAGATCTGAAGCACCGAGAAGGAGAGAACGAATGGCCACAGCACGCCTACAGGCAGAAATCGAGATCAACGCTCCGGTCAGTAAGGTCTGGAGCCTGGTGTCCGACGTGAGCCGGATGCCGCAGTGGAGTCCGCAGTGCCGAATCATGAAGGCGCTCGGGCCGATTCGCCCCGGCACCCGCACAATCAACCTCAACCGCCGCGGGCTGCTGTTCTGGCCGACGACATCGGTGATCACCGAGGTGGTTCCGGAGCGCAAGTTCGCCTTCCGAATTCCGCTCAACACCACGGTCTGGAGCTACGAACTCGAGCCCACCGCCACCGGCACCCGACTGGTGGAGACCCGGCACGCCGAGAACGGCGTCACCGCGGTGTCCACGGCGGCGACCAAGGTCGCACTCGGCGGCATGGAGACCTTCGAGCGTGAACTGCTTGAGGGCATGAAAGACGGCCTCGCCCGGATCAAGGCCGCAGCCGAGGGCCGTTAGTCCTCGGCGGTTTCGGGGGTCTCGGCGATCTCCGGGGCCGATTCGGCGGTCGGCTCCTCGGCCGGCTCCTCGATGACCGCCGCCGGGAAGTCGACCACCTCGATGACGCCGTCGTCGTAGGGGTCGAACGCCGGTGATCCGGTTGCCGGCGGGGCCGGGGTGTCGGAGTGCGCGCCGCACCCGTAGAAGAAGTCGACAACCCGGCCGTCGGCGGCCAACTCGTTGCAGCACACGCCGAACATGGCGCCCAGTGCGCCGCCGAGGGGCACCATGAACCCGCAGTCGCGGCACACCCGTTTGGTGGCCCGGGCCATCGGCGACGCCGGACCGTTATCGCCGTCATGCCAGCGTTGCGCGGCGTCGTCGCGGCCGAAGGCGCTGAGCACCCGCCGGCGGCCCAGTCCGAGTTCGATGGCGGTGTCGTCGATCAGCGGGTCACCTGTCGCGGCGAACCCGGGCGCGAGGCGGGGATCGTCGGGCAGCGGCGCCAGCAGATCCCCCGGTCCGAGGTCACCGGGCTTGAGGCGCTCATCCCACGGCACCCACGACGGGGGCAGCAGGGCGGTCGGCCCAGGCACCAGCACCACCTCGCTGACGGTGGCGTGCTGGGCGCCGGGATAGGCGGCGACCACCGCCGCCCACTGCCAGCCGTGGTAGCCGGTGAGCACCGCGAGGAAGCGGTGGGTGGCGGCCGACTCGTCATCGAAACTCACGCCGAGGTAATCCCCGACGGTGTCTCCGCTGAACTCCACCACGGCCGCGCGGGCCTGCTCCACCGCACCGGCGAGCAGGGCGGCGACATCCGCCGGCGGCTCGGCCGGGGGACGGTCTTCGGTGTCGATCAGGCTGTCCATCACAGATGATCTTGCCTCACGGCCGGGCGGCCGGGCCACACCGCCTCAGGTGCGCGGAGCCGCTGGCCGGGATGGGGGACAATCGGAGCCGTGTCCGGCCCGCGACGTGTTGACCCGAGAGCGGGATCGGGCCGCCACCCCCAGGAGCGCTCCGGGGAGCATCCCGGGATGTCCAACTACCCCACCGGCGAGGACGATCGCCGATCGGATCCGCTGGCCGGCGGCAACCGCTACCTGCCGCCGCTCGACAGCGGCCGGCGCCGCCACGGCGGGTACAGCGCTGACGACGAGGGGTTCGGCGATGCGGCCGGCGAACGGGTCGGGGCGACCCGCGGCGCGGCGATGCGCAGCCGGGAGATGGGCTCGCGGATGTACGACATGGTGCACCGCGCCGCCGTCGCCGACGGCGCCGACAAGTCCGGTCTGACAGCACTGACCTGGCCGGTGGTCGCCAACTTCGCCGTCGACTCGGCGATGGCCGTGGCGCTGGCCAACACGCTGTTCTTCGCCGCCGCAACCGGAGAGAGCAAGGCAAAGGTGGCGCTGTACCTGCTGATCACCATCGCCCCGTTCGCGATCATCGCCCCGCTGATCGGGCCGGCACTCGACCGGATCCAGCACGGCCGCCGCGCCGCACTGGCCATGTCGTTTCTGTTGCGCACCGCGCTGGCGGTGGTGCTGCTGTCCAACTACGACAGCCAGACCGGCGGCTACCCGTCGTGGGTGCTCTACCCGTGCGCGCTGGGAATGATGGTGCTGTCGAAATCATTCAGTGTGCTGCGCAGCGCGGTGACCCCGCGGGTGATGCCGCCGAGTATCGACCTGGTGCGGGTGAATTCGCGGCTGACGGTCTTCGGCCTCATCGGCGGCACCATCGTCGGCGGCGGCGTCGCGGCAGCGGTGGAGTACGTCTTCAGCAAGGCGTTCGGGTTGCCCGGTGCGCTGTTCGTCGTCGTCTTCGTCACGCTGGCCGGTGCTTCGCTGACCATGCGCATCCCGCGCTGGGTGGAGGTCACCGAGGGTGAGGTCCCGGCCACCCTCACCTACCACAGCGGGTCCAACGACTCGGGCGCCTGGGGCTGGCTCGATGACGAGCCCACCGACACCATCCGTCGCAGCGGCGCACCCCGACAACCCCTGGGGCGCAACACGATCACCGCGCTGTGGGGCAACTGCACCATCAAGGTGATGGTCGGATTCCTGTTCCTCTATCCGGCCTTCGTCGCCAAGGCGCAGGACGCGAGCGGCTGGGTGCAGCTGGGCATCCTCGGCATGATCGGGGCGGCCGCCGGCGCGGGAAACTTCGCCGGCAACTTCGCCGCTGCCCGCCTCGAACTGGGCCGGCCGGCCGTGCTGGTGGTGCGGGCCACCATCGCGGTGGGTATCGCCGCACTGGCGGTCGCGGTCACCGGCAGCCTGATCGTGGCCGCGGTGGCCACCCTGGTGACATCGGCCGCCAGCGCCGTCGCCAAGGCCTCACTGGATGCCTCGCTACAGGACGACCTGCCGGAGGAGTCGCGCGCCTCGGCGTTCGGCCGCTCAGAGTCGGTGCTGCAATTGGCGTGGGTGTTCGGTGGCGCGCTGGGCGTTCTGGTCTACACCGACCTGTGGGTGGGCTTCACCGCCGTCACCGCACTGCTGATCCCCGGCCTGGCCCAGACCGTGCTGAGCTACCGCGGCTACTCGCTGGTCCCCGGCTTCGGCGGCAACCGGCCGGTGCTGGCGGCACGCGAGGGAACCGCGCGGTGAGTAGGCGACTGACCGGGTGGATCCTGGCGGTAGTGGTCGTGATCGCCTCCGCAGCCGCCGGCGTCGGGGCGTGGCTGGCGACTCGGGAGTCGGGGCCGGCGCTGCCGCAGATCAGCGTCTACTCGGGCGGCGAGACGGTGCGGGTGGGGCCGTTCCTCTACTGCAATGTGGTCAACCTCGACGACTGCGCGGCCGGCGGCGAGCAGGGCACGCTGCCGGTCACCGCCCGTGAACCGATTCAACTGTCGGTGCCCTCGGCGATCGGCCGCGCGCCGTGGCGGCTACTGACCGTCTACGAAGACGAGCGCGACACCACCTCCATGGTCTTTCGCCCGGGCTCCCGGCTGGCGGTCACCATTCCCACCCAGGATCAGCGGCGCGGCCGGGTGGTCGGGGTGGTCGTCCAGGTCATGACACTGGTGCGCGACCAGAACGACGCGGTGTTCGACCTCCCGCACGGCGAATGGTCGGTGCAGATGACGTGGAGCGCACCGGAGGGTCGCGAACCCGGTTAGGTGTCCAACTCGTCGGCGACGGCGCGCAGCACCTCGGAGACCCGGTGGGCCACCTTGCGGTCGGGATGGCGGCCACGGCGCAGTTCGGGCTGCACCGCGCTCTCGAGCATCTTGATCATGTCCTCGACCATGCCGTGCAGTTCGTCGGGGGAATGCTTGCGCTCCGCGGAGGCGGCCTCGCGACGGGTCTTCGACAGACTCGGCGGCGGGTCGATGAGCGTGAGGCTCAGCGCCTGCGGGCCGCGCTTGCCGGTGGCCACGCCGAACTCCACCCGTTGGCCGGCCTTGAGTTCGGCGACACCGTCGGGCAGTGCCGAGGAGCGCACGTAGACGTCCTCGCCCTCCTCCTGGGACAGGAAACCGAAGCCCTTCTCGGCGTCGTACCACTTCACCTTGCCGGTCGGCACTTGGTCTCACCCGCTGTCTTTGTCGTCCGAAGTAGACGTCGGCGATCCTATCCAACCCCGGATCGGTAGGCTGACCTAACCGCTGGAGGAAAGATGCGCTTGCTTCTGAACATCATCTGGCTGCTGTTCGGTGGCTTGTGGTTGGCACTGGGGTATCTGCTCGCCGCGCTGGTGTGCTTCCTGCTGATCATCACCATTCCGTTCGGCTTCGCCGCCGCCCGGATGGCGTCGTTCGCCCTGTGGCCGTTCGGCCGGACCATCGTCGACAAGCCGGGCCCCCGTCCGGGTGCGCTGATCGGCAATGTGCTGTGGGTGGTGCTGTGCGGGGTGTGGCTGGCGATCGGGCACCTCGTCACCGCGTTCGCGATGGCGATCACGATCATCGGCATCCCCCTGGCGCTGGCGAACCTGAAACTCATCCCGGTCTCGCTGATGCCGCTGGGAAAGATGATCGTTCCCGTCGACGAGACCCGGGTCTCTGCGTGACGCCGCCGACCACCATGACCGCACTCGGCCTGCCGGCGGTGCGCCGCGAGCGCGAACCGGTGCCCGGTACCGCGCCCGGCGGGGCTCCCGTTGAGGGCCCATTGATCGACACCTTCGGCCGGGTCGCCACCGATCTGCGGGTGTCGCTGACCGACCGGTGCAATCTGCGCTGCCGCTACTGCATGCCCGCCGAAGGGTTGGACTGGCTGGGCGGCGAGCAACTGCTGACCGCTGAGGAATTGATCCGGCTGTTGCGGCTCGGCGTCACCCGGCTGGGCATCACCAGCGTCCGCTTCACCGGCGGCGAACCGCTGCTGTACCGGGGGATAGCGGACGTGGTGGCCGCCACCGCGGCACTGCGTCCGCGCCCGGAGATCGCGCTGACCACCAACGGAGTCGGCCTGGCCCGGCATGCCTCCGCGCTGGCGGCCGCCGGGCTGGATCGGGTCAACGTGTCGCTGGACACCGTCGACCCGGAGCGTTTCGCGGCCATCACCCGGCGTGACCGGATCACCGATGTGCTCGACGGATTGGCCGCGGCGTCCGCTGCCGGGCTGCGGCCGGTGAAGGTCAACGCCGTGCTGGATCCCGACACCGGGCCCGCCGACGCCGTCGACCTCCTACGCCTGTGTCTGCGCCACGGTTATCAGCTGCGCATCATCGAGGCGATGCCGCTGGATGCCGAGCATCGGTGGCGCCGCGACACCGCCGTGGACGCACAGCAGATCCTGGCCGCGCTGCGCGGCAGTTTCGATCTGCAGCCCGATCCGGCGCCGCGCGGGTCGGCCCCGGCTCAGCTGTGGCTGGTCGATGGTGGACCGGCGACGGTGGGGATCATCGCGTCGGTGTCCGAGGCGTTCTGCTCGGCGTGTGATCGCACCCGGCTGACGGCCGACGGACAGATCCGCAGTTGTCTGTTCGCCACCGAGGAGACCGACCTGCGCGGGCTGCTGCGCCGTGGTGCCGATGACCGGGAACTGGAGACGGCATGGCGCGCGGCGATGTGGCGCAAGGCGGCCGGGCACGGCATCAATGACCCGGATTTCGTGCAGCCGCGGCGGCCGATGAGTGCGATCGGCGGCTGAGAAGTGACCGAGATCACCACCGGAATCGCGGTGACCGTCCGGTTCTTTGCTGCGGCCCGCGATGCCGCCGGCGTGGACACCCGGATGCTGACCCTGCCGGCCGGTGCGACAGTCGCCGACGCCATCGGTGAACTATGTGGTCACAGTGTCGAAATAGCACTGGTGTTGCAGAAGTGTTCGTACTTGTGCGACGGCATCGCGGTGCGCGACCGCAGCACTGTGCTGCACGTCGGGCAGACCCTGGACGTGCTGCCGCCCTTCGCCGGCGGCTGATCTCGTGATCTGACTCACACCGCGGTGCGGCCGCGCGGTGGCTGCGGGGTGTGTCCGCAACGCCCTACCAGCGGTTTCAGCCGGCCGTGCATGTTTGCTGCCTGCGGAAACGCCTGTTGCGTCAAACCCCGCGCGCGCTTCCGGACGGCCGTTACCGTTCACGGTTGGTCCGCCGCCTACGCGGTAGAGCCCCCCGCGCTGCACACGCCGAGCTCCATCCACAGGGCGCGGGGAACGACGAATCACCATGCGGATGGAGGCGGGGTCTGGCGGTTCACCCCTCGCAGGCGACGCAGAGAGGAATCAACCATGGGACGGCATCGCAAACCCACGACCTCATCGTTAGGCATCGCCCGCCTCGCAGTGACCGGTGCGGTGATCGGCGGCGGCAGCCTCGGCCTGGCCGCTCAGGCGCACGCCGCCACCGACGCCGAGTGGGACGCCGTGGCGCGCTGCGAGTCCAGCGGCAACTGGGCCATCAATACCGGCAACGGCTATCACGGCGGGCTGCAGTTCGCCCCCGGCACGTGGTCCGGACACGGCGGCGGCGAATTCGCCCCGGTGGCCAACCTCGCGACCCGTGAAGAGCAGATCGCGATCGCCGAGAAGGTGCTCGCCACCCAGGGCAAGGGCGCGTGGCCGGTGTGCGGTCGCGGACTGTCCGGCCCGACACCGCGCAAGGTGACGAGCGAGCCCGCCGCCGAGACTGCGCCGGACGCACCGGAAGTGGCGCCTGAAACACCGGAGGTGGCGCCGGATGCTCTGGACACCCCGGAGGCACCGCTTGCCCCGCTGGACACCCCGGCTCCGCAGGATCCCGCCGGCGAGGTGCCGGCCCCGCAGCAGCCGCCCGTGCTCGACGCCCCGGCTGACGCACCGGCCCCCGCGCCGGCCCCCGCGCCGGACGAGATCCCCGAGCCGAGCCCCGCGCCCGAGCCGCAGATCATCACCATCGACTTCGAGACGGGCTGGACCGACCCGGCGGCCGTCGAGGCGATCGGGGTGGTACACCTTTCCGGCGACACCGACCCGGCGCTGATCCTGCTGCCGTAGTTGTACTGCCACTCCGTCAGGCCGAGTTCACTCCGTCAGGCCGAGTTCACCCACTGATCGGTGCCGTCGGCGAAGAACTGGTGCTTCCACACCGGCAGACGCGCCTTGACGCTGTCGACCACCGCGGCGCACGTAGCGAACGCCGCTCCGCGGTGGTCGGCGGCGACGGCCACCACCAGGGCTGCGTCCCCGATCGCCAACCCCCCGATGCGGTGGCTGGCTGCGATGGCCCGGACCCCGGTGGCCGACGCGGCGATCTCCTCGAGCACCTCGATCAGGGTCTGCTCGGCGGACGGATGCGCCGAGTAGTCCAGGCGCAGCACCGCACGGCCGCCATCGTGGTCGCGGACCACACCGGCGAAGCCGACGATCGCACCGGACGACGCCTGGGCCACCAGCCGTTCGTGGTCGTGCAGTGAGATGGGCTCGGCGGTGACCGCGGCCCGCAGCACCCGGGTCACCGGTGCTGCCCGCCGGCCAACTGATCAAGGGCATGCTCGAGCACCTCGCCGAGCACTGTCAGTCCGTCGCGCACCCCGCCGGGTGAGCCGGGCAGATTGACCACGAGGCTGCGCCCGGCCACCCCGCACACACCGCGGGACAGGATCGACGTCGGCACCGCGGGCAATCCGGAGCGCCGGATAGCGTCGGCCAGACCCGGGATCTGATAGTCGATCACCGCCAGCGTGGCCTCCGGGGTGGCGTCGGTGGGCGAGATCCCGGTGCCGCCGGAGCTGATCACCACGTCGGCGCCCTCGCCCACCGCGGCGCGCAACGCCGCGGTCACCCCCGGACCGTCGGCGACGACGATGGCGGCGGGGACGTCGAATCCGGCCTCGGTGAGCCAGTCAACGATGATCGGTCCGCAGCGGTCGGAGTAGACGCCGGCGGCCGCCCGCGTGGAGGCGATCACGACCCGGGCCGAGCGGCTCACCGCGGCGGCGTCCAGACGCCGGACTTTCCGCCCTCCTTGCGGACCAGATGGATATCGGTGATCCGCGCGGCGGGGTCGACGGCCTTGATCATGTCGTACACCGTCAGCGCGGCCACGCTGACCGCGGTGAGCGCCTCCATCTCCACCCCGGTGCGGTCGGTGGTGCGCACGGTGGCGCTCACCTCGACCGCGCCGTCGCTGACTCCGAAGTCGACGTCGACACCACTGAGCGCTAACTGATGGCACAGCGGAATCAGTTCACTGGTGCGTTTGGCGGCCTGGATGCCGGCGATGCGGGCGGTGGCCAGGGCGTCGCCCTTGGGGAGTCCGCCGGAGGTGATCAACGCGATCACCTCGGCGGTGGTGTGCAGGGTTGCGCGCGCAGTGGCGCTGCGGGCGCTCACAGATTTCTGTGTGACGTCGACCATCCGCGCCGCGCCGTCGTCGTCGAGGTGCGAGAGGCGGCGGTGCGGCTCCGCGGTCACCTGTTGACGACGGTGACCGGGTGTATGTAGGGCAGGCTGGAGGCAGGCACCGGGAACACCAGCGTCCCGAACGGGGACAGCGCACCCACCCGGTCGGCGGCGAGTTCGCTCACCGGATGGTCCTCCGGGTCCCGGGTGGGCCATCCGTTGTCGATGTACTTGTTCGTAGCCACCCGACCATTGTGACACCTGTACGGCGCGCACGCGGCAATCGCGGCTGTTTTACGCTGGTCAGCAATGACCCCACCGGCGCTGTCCCTCGGCTCGTGGCTCGCCGGCCTGTCCGACGAGCAGCTGGTCCGGCTGTTGGAGCTGCGGCCGGACCTGGCCCAGCCGACCCCCGGCAGCATCGCGGCGCTGGCCGCCCGCGCCAATTCCCGGCAGTCGGTCAAGGTCGCCACCGACGATCTCGACTTCGGCCGCCTCGCGGTGCTCGACGCGCTGCTGATGCTCAAGGCCGACACCGCGGCCGTACCCGTCGCAGGCGTGCGCGGTGTGATCGGTGACGAACTCGGCGACGGCGAACTCGCGGCCGCGATCGACACCCTGCGCGAGCGCGCGTTGATCTGGGGGGACGACGAGATCCGCGTTCCCGCCGAAGTCGCCGCGGCGCTGCCCTGGTATCCGGGGCAGGCGGTCACCGAGGACGGTGGGCGCAGCGCCGCTGAACTCAGCGCGGCGATCGACGCCCTCGACGCACCTGCCCATGACCTGCTCGACCGTCTGGTGTCGGGTTCCCCGGTGGGCCGCACCCGCGACGCCGCCCCGGGCACGCCGGCCGATCGCCCAGTTCAGCAACTACTCGCCGCCGGTCTGTTACGGGTAATCGGCGACGATACGGTGATCCTGCCGCGCGCGGTGGGTCAGGTGCTGCGCGGCGAGGAACCGGGCCCGGCGGGGCTGCTTCCCCCGGACCCGGTGGTCACCACCACCACCGCCAAGGACACCGACTCCTCAGCGGCGGGCGCGGCGATGGAGTTACTGCGCCAGGTCGAGGTGGTGCTCGAAAGCCTCTCCGCCACTCCGGTTCCCGAGCTCCGCAGCGGCGGGTTGGGGGTCCGGGAGGCCAAGCGGCTGAGCAAGACAACCGGCATCGACGAGTCGCGTCTGGGCCTGATCCTGGAGGTCGCCGCGTCCGCCGGACTCATCGCCAGCGGTATGCCCGATCCCGAATCCGACGAATCCCTGCCGAACGCGACGGAGTCGTACTGGGCGCCGACGGTGATCGCCGACCGATTCCTGGATTCGGCCACCAGCGCCCAGTGGTTGCAATTGGCCACCACCTGGCTGGATCTACCGTCGCGGCCCGGGCTGGTGGGCCGGCGGGGTCCGGACGGCAAACCCTATGCGGCACTGTCGGATTCGCTGTTCTCCACCGCCGCACCGCTGGATCGCAAACTGCTGCTGGGCCTGCTGTCCGAGCTACCGGACGGGGCGGGCGTAGATGCGCTCAGTGCGTCGCGCGCGCTGATCTGGCGACGGCCGCGGTGGGCGGCGCGGCTGCAGCCCGAACCGGTCGGGCACCTACTGGAGGAGGCTCACGCGATGGGGCTGACCGGCCGGGGTGCGCTCTCGGGTCCGGCAGCGGTGCTGCTGGCCGACGGCGAGCAGGCCGCCGCGGCAGCGATGGCCAAGATCCTGCCCGCGCCCATCGACTACTTCCTGGTTCAGGCCGATCTGACGGTGGTGGTGCCCGGGCCATTGCAGCGCGAACTCGCCGACGAACTGGCCGCGGTGGCCACCGTCGAGTCGGCGGGCGCGGCGATGGTCTACCGGGTCAGCGAGCAGTCCATCCGGCACGCGCTGGACACCGGTCGCAGTGCCGACGCCCTGCACACCTTCTTTGAGCGCAGCTCGAAAACCCCTGTCCCCCAGGGTCTCACCTACCTCATCAACGACGTCGCCCGTCGGCACGGGCAGCTGCGGGTCGGGATGGCGGCGTCGTTCCTGCGCTGCGACGACACCGCGCTGCTCACCCACGCACTCGCCGCCCCGGGGATGGCCGAACTGGATGTGCGGCTGCTCGCCCCCACGGTGGCGGTATCCCAGGCACCCATCTCCGAGGTGCTCGCTGCATTGCGATCCGCCGGATTCGCACCGGCCGCCGAGAACGCCGCCGGTGCTGTGGTGGATCTGCGCCGCCGCGCCGCGCGGGTTCCGGCATCGCTGACCCGCAGGCTGCTGCGGCCGCTGAACAGACCGAGCGCGCAGACGCTGGCCGCCGTCGTCGAGGTGCTGCGCCGGGTGGAGCGTAACCCGCTGGCCGGGGCACGCCTGGACCCGGCCGTCGCGATGGCACTGCTGCAGCAGGCCGCCGAGGTCCAGAAGGATGTGCTGATCGGCTACGTCGACCACGCCGGAGTGGCCACCCAGCGAGTCGTGCGTCCGCTGACGGTGTCCAGCGGGCAATTGCTGGCCTGGGATTCCGCCCAGGGCCGGCCCCGGGAGTTCGCGGTGCACCGGGTGACGTCGGTCATGTCGGCCGACCCCGGATAATAGGAGCGATGACAGACGGCCCGCTGATCGTTCAGAGCGATAAGACAGTCCTGCTCGAGGTCGATCACGAGCAGGCCGGCGCCGCGCGGGCGGCGATCGCCCCGTTCGCCGAACTCGAACGCGCTCCCGAGCACGTGCACACCTACCGGATCACCCCACTGGCGCTGTGGAACGCCCGCGCCGCCGGCCATGACGCCGAGCAGGTGGTGGATGCCCTGGTCACCTTCTCCCGGTACGCCGTGCCGCAGCCGCTGCTGGTCGACATCGTCGACACCATGGCCCGCTACGGCCGGCTGCAGTTGGTCAAACACCCGACCCACGGCCTGAGCCTGATCAGCCTGGACCGCGCGGTGCTGGCCGAGGTGCTGCGCAACAAGAAGATCATCCCGATGCTCGGTGAGCGCATCGACGAGGACACCGTGGTGGTGCATCCCAGCGAGCGCGGCCGGATCAAGCAGATGCTGCTCAAGATCGGCTGGCCCGCCGAGGATCTGGCCGGCTATGTCAACGGCGAGGCGCACGCCATCAGCCTGCGGCAGGACGGCTGGGAGTTGCGCGACTACCAGGAGATGGCCGCCGATTCGTTCTGGGCGGGCGGCTCCGGCGTGGTGGTGCTTCCGTGCGGTGCCGGCAAGACGATCGTCGGTGCGGCGGCGATGGCCAAGGCCGCTGCCACCACGCTGATCCTGGTCACCAACACCGTGGCGGGCCGGCAGTGGAAACGCGAACTGATCGCCCGCACGTCGCTGACCGAAGCCGAGATCGGCGAATACTCCGGCGAGCGCAAGGAGATCCGGCCGGTCACCATCGCCACCTATCAGGTGATCACCCGCCGCACCAAGGGTGAGTACCGGCATCTGGAACTCTTCGACAGCCGCGACTGGGGCCTGATCATCTACGACGAGGTGCACCTGCTGCCGGCACCGGTGTTCAGGATGACCGCCGACCTGCAGTCGCGGCGCCGGCTGGGGCTGACGGCCACCCTGATCCGCGAGGACGGCCGTGAGGGTGACGTCTTTTCCCTGATCGGACCCAAGCGCTACGACGCTCCGTGGAAGGACATCGAAGCCCAGGGCTGGATCGCTCCCGCGGAGTGCATCGAGGTGCGGGTGACGATGACCGACAACGAGCGGATGCTCTACGCCGTGGCCGAGCCCGAGGAGCGCTACAAGCTGTGCTCGACGGCGCACTCCAAGGTGGCTGTGGTCAAGTCCATTCTGGCCCGGCACCCGGGTGAGCAGACGCTGGTCATCGGCGCCTATCTCGACCAGCTCGACGAACTCGGGACCGAGCTGGACGCCCCGGTGATCCAGGGCTCGACGCGCAACGCCGAACGGGAGACGCTGTTCGATGCGTTCCGTCGCGGTGAGATCACCACCCTGGTGGTCTCCAAGGTGGCCAACTTCTCCATCGACCTTCCGGAAGCCTCCGTGGCGGTGCAGGTTTCCGGAACGTTCGGCTCCCGGCAGGAGGAGGCGCAGCGGCTGGGCCGGTTGCTGCGGCCCAAGCAGGACGGCGGCGGCGCGATCTTCTACTCGGTGGTCTCCCGCGACAGCCTCGACACCGACTACGCCGCACACCGGCAGCGCTTCCTCGCCGAGCAGGGCTACGGCTACATCATCAAAGACGCCGACGACCTTCTCGGCCCGGCCATCTAGGCCAGCGCGGGGATGACCTCGCGCTCGAAGAGTTCGATGCCCGATCGGTCATACGCCGCTTCGGGGAAGTAGCAGATCACGTACTCACACCCCAGCTCGCGCAGTTTCGTCAGTCGCTCGATCACCCGCGCAGGCGTGCCGGTCGCCGAGCCCGGGTTGTCGTTCATCGCCATCATCGCCTCGGCGGCGCCGTCGCCACACACGCGCGCGATCCGGTCACGCACCCGGCCGGCGCGGGCGGCGAAGTCCGCATCATCGGTACCGATGATCGCGTTGACATTGGCCGAGCGGACGATCGCGCCGTAGTCGGTGCCCACCTCCCGGCAGTGTCCGGCCAGGATCTCCGACTTGTGGGCGAACTCCTCGGGATCGGCGCTGAAGTTGGTGTACTGCGCGTACTTGGCGGCGATCTTGAGCGTCACCTTCTCGCCGCCGCCGGCGATCCACAGCGGAATACCGCCGTCCTGCAACGGCTTCGGTGCCACGATCGCACCGTCGACCTGGTAGTGCTTGCCTGAAAAGCTCACCCGGCCGTCGCGCCAGGCGTCCCGCATGATCTGCACACCCTCATCGAGGCGGGCCAGGCGCTCCCCCGCCGACGGGAAGCCGTACCCATAGGCGCGCCACTCGTGTTCGTACCAGCCACCGCCGATGCCCATCTGCACCCGGCCGCCGGAGATGATGTCGGTGGTGGCCGCCACCTTGGCCAGATAGGCCGGATTCCGGTAGCTCATCGCGGTGCACATCTGGCCGAGTTCGATTCGCGAGGTGCTCGCGGCGAGGGCGGCCATCAGCGTCCACGCCTCGTGGGTGGCCTCGTCGGTGGGCATTGGCACGGTGTGGAAGTGGTCGTAGACCCACAGCGAGTCCCAAGCGCTGTCGTCGGCGTACTGCGCCAGACCGCGCATCACCGGCCAGTGCTCCGCTACCGTCGGCGTACTGCGCCAGACCGCGCATCACCGGCCAGTGCTCCGCTACCGGTATCCCGACGAGATCGAGTCGCCAACCCTGCGGAATGAACAGTCCGAAACGCATGCCGGTGACTCTACGGGGCACCGGCGGCGGCTAGGACCGACTCTGGCGCGATGCGGCGGCTTTGGTGCGCTCCGGTGCCGGACCACTGCGCTGGGCGGCGGCCAGTTCAGGTGCGGCAGCCGCGCCGGGTTCGGGAGCAGCGCGCACGCTGCGTTTCGCACGCGGCTGCTCCGCTGAGACCGACGAATCCGCCTGTGCCGCCGCCGGACTGGCCGCAGCTGGACGGACCGCGCGGACCGCTGCAGCGGGCAGCGGGAAGGACACCGCGACGCGGACGGCTTGGCGCAGAGTGCCCACCGCAGCGCTCACCGCAGCCACTGAGTTGAAGGCGGTCGTCTCGATACTCACCAGACCGTCCCCGACCGCGCCGATCACGTTGAGCGGATTGAGTGAGACGACCGAGCCCACCACGCCCAGCGCCGCGTTGACGATGGCGGTGCCGATTGCGATCGGGACATTGATCAGCGCCCCGCCGATCGCACCGGCATTGGCCAGCACAGCGTTGAAAACCCCCACGGCCCTAGTGAAGGTCGTGGTCGCAAGCGAGGTCAGGGCGGCGGTGACCGGAGTGATCGCCGCATTGGCGGTGTTGATCACGGTGGTGATGATCCCGGTGATGACCGCCGGGATGTTGAGCGGATTGGCGATGATGTCGAAGACTGCGTTGAGTAGCACCTGCGGCACGCTGACCAACCCGGTGGCCAGCACCTGGGCTGAGGTGATCAGGGCGCCGCCGACGTCTTGGACGTTGATGACCTGGTTGCGCAGCAGTGCGCTGATGATGGGGACCGGGTCGTCGAGTTCGTTCTCCAGACCGCCGGCGATGGCGGCGATCTGCGCCGTCAGTGCGGCCGTGCCGGAGTTGACCCACTGCAGCCAGGTGGGCAGCGCGGCGAGTTCGACGGCGGCGGCAACCACACTCGGCGGGGCCGGGAGGGACGCCACCGGCGTGGTCAGCGGACCCTGCACCACGGCGCCGCCGACGAGCAGGGCGGCGCACGAGACGGCCAGTGGCCGAGTGATCATATGCATCAGTGGTCCCTTCCGTAACAGCGTTCACGGTAACGGAAAAGCCCCCGAAACGCCCGTGCGGGGGCGATTCGGGGGCCTGATCCTGGAAGCGGTTGCGTTACTTGAGCAGCGACGACGGCGGGTTGAACCGGTCCCCGTAGCGGGCGGCGAGTTCCTTGGCCCGGGCCACGAACGCCGCCTTGCCGCCGGGGTAACCGGTGATGAACTGCGCCGCACCTCCGGTCCACGGCGGGAAGCCGATGCCCATGATGGAGCCGATGTTGGCGTCGGCCGTGGTGGTGATGACGCCCTCGTCGAAGCACTTCTGGGTCTCCAGCGCCTCGGCGAACAGCATCCGATCGATCATGTCCTGCAGCGGCGGCGTCGAGGAACCGGAGTTGAACGTCTCGCGCAGTCCGGGCCAGATCTTGGTGCGCTTGCCGTCGACGTAGGAGTAGAAGCCGGCGCCCGACAGCCGCGACGGCCGGCCGATGCCGATCATCTTCTCCACCACGGCCTCGGCGGGGTGTGCCTCGTAGGTGCCGCCGGCGTCCTCGACGCCCTTGCGGCTGGCGACGGCGATCTTGTGCATCAACTCCATGTTGAGCTCGTCGGAGAGTTGCAGCGGCGGGGCCGGGTAGCCGGCCTGGGCGCCCGCGTGTTCGATCGACGCCGGCTCCACACCCTCGCCGAGCATCGCCAGTGCCTCGTTGATGAAGGTGCCGATGACCCGGCTGGTGTAGAAACCGCGGCTGTCGTTGACCACGATCGGGGTCTTGCCGATGGCGAGGGTGTAGTCGAAGACCCGGGCCAGCGCCTCATCGGAGGTTTTCTCGCCCTTGATGATCTCCACCAGCGGCATCTTGTCCACGGGAGAGAAGAAGTGGATGCCGATGAAGTCCTCCTGGCGCTTCACCCCGGTGGCCAGACCGGTGATGGGCAGCGTGGAGGTGTTCGATCCCAGGATGGCGTTGGGTTCGACGATGTCCTCGATCTCTCCGAATACCTTGTGCTTGAGTTCCTGGCTCTCGAAGACGGCCTCGATGACGAAGTCGACGCCGGCGAAATCCTTCGGGTCGGCGGTCGGGGTGATCTTGGCCAGGAACGCCTTGGACTTCTCTTCGGTCGTCCGGCCCCGCTCAAGGGCCTTGGCCTCAAGCTTCTCCGAGTAGGCCTTGCCCTTCTGTGCGGCCTCGAGGGTGACGTCCTTGAGCACCACGTCGTAGCCGGCTTTCGCCGAGACATACGCGATGCCCGCACCCATCATGCCCGCGCCCAGAACTCCGACCTTGGTGATCGGCGTTTTGGCGATGCCCTCGGGCCGGGAGCCGCCGGCGTTGATCGCCTGAAGGTCGAAGAAGAACGCCTGGATCATGTTCTTCGCGACGTGGCCGGTGGCCAGCTCGGTGAAGTAGCGGCTCTCGATACGGCTGGCGGTGTCGAAATCGACCTGCGCGCCCTCAACCGCAGCGGCCAGAATGGCCCGCGGTGCGGGCATCGGGGCGCCCTTGAGCTGAGTCCGCAGCAGCGACGGGAAGGACGGCAGAATCGCCGCCAGCGCCGGGCTGGACGGAGAGCCGCCGGGCATCCTGTACCCCTTGGCATCCCACGGCTGGGTATGCGCCTCGGGGTTGGCCTTGATCCATGCCTTGGCTGCGGGCACGACGTCCTCAACGGAATCGACGAGCTCGTCGACCAGGCCGGCGTCCTTGGCCTTCTTCGGGTTGAACCGGGTCCCCTGGCTCAGCACGTTGACGAACGCGTTCTGGATGCCGAGCATCCGGACGGTGCGGGTCACCCCGCCGCCGCCGGGCAGCAGACCCAGGGTCGCCTCCGGCAATCCGATCTGACTGCCCTTGACGTCGGCGGCGATCCGCCGGTGACAGGCCAGGGCGATCTCCAGACCGCCACCAAGGGCGGCGCCGTTGATAGCCGCGACGACCGGCACGCCCAGGGTCTCCAGCGCGCGCAGGTCGCGCTTGACGTTCTCGACGGTGGTGAATGCCTCACCGGCATTCTCCGGGGTGATCTGAATGATGCCCTTGAGGTCGCCGCCCGCGAAGAAGGTCTTCTTTGCAGAGGTGATCACCACACCGGTGATCGAATCCTTTTCGGCCACAAGACGTTCGACGCACCTATGCATCGACTCCTGGTAGTGCTCGTTCATCACATTTGCCGAACCGGTCGGATCGTCGAGGGTGAGGGTGACGATGCCGTCGGCATCGGAGTCCCATTTGATCGTGTTCTCTGCCATGGTTTTTCCTCAGACCCTCTCGATGATGGTGGCCACGCCCATGCCGCCGCCGATGCACAGTGTGATCAGCGCGCGCTTGGCACCGCGCCGCTCCAGCTCGTCGACCATGGTGCCGGTGATCATCGCGCCGGTCGCGCCCAGCGGGTGGCCCATAGCGATGGCGCCGCCGTTGACGTTCAGCTTCTCGCTGGGGATGTTGAGATCCTTCTGGAACTTCAGCACCACCGAGGCGAAGGCCTCATTAAGCTCCCACAGGTCGATGTCGTCGACGGTCAGACCGGCGCGGTCGAGCACCTTGCGGGCCGCCGGGGTGGGGCCGACGAGCATGATGGTCGGATCGGCGCCGCTGGTGGCGGTTGCGACGATGCGCGCCCGCGGGGTCAGGCCGTTGACCTTGCCGGCCTTCTCATTGCCGATCAGTACCAGGGCGGCGCCGTCGACGATTCCGGAGCTGTTGCCGCCGGTGTGGACGTGGTTGATCTTCTCCACCCAGTGGTACTTCTGCATGGCCACATCGTCGAAGCCGGCCATCGCGGCCAGGGCCTCGAAAGCGGGCTTGAGATTGGCCAGGCTCTCCATGGTGGTGTTGGGCCGCATGTGCTCGTCGTGGTCGAGGATTAGCAGACCGTTCTGATCGCGGACCGGCACGATCGACTTGGCGAAGTAGCCGCCAGACCAGGCGTCCGCCGCCCGCTGCTGAGACTGCAGTGCGTAAGCGTCGACGTCCTCGCGGGAGAAGCCCTCCAGGGTGGCGATCAGATCGGCGCCGATTCCCTGCGGAACGATGTAGGCGTCATAGTTGGTAGCGGGGTCCGACATCATGGCGCCTCCGTCGGAGCCCATCGGAACCCGGCTCATCGACTCCACGCCGCCGGCGTAGACCAGATCGTCCCAACCCGACCGCACCTTCTGCGCGGCGGTGTTGACCGCCTCCAGACCGGAGGCGCAGAACCGGTTGAGCTGGAAGCCTCCGACGGTGTCCGGCATGCCCGCGGCGATCACCGCTGTGCGGGCGATATCGCCGCCCTGATCCCCCACCGGCGAGACACAGCCGAGGATCACGTCGCTGATCATGTTCTCGTCAACGTCAGAGTGGCGCGAGCGCATCTCATCGATCAGCCCGGTGACCAGGTTGAGCGGCTTGACCTCGGTCAGCGCGCCGTTCTTCCCCTTGCCGCGAGGGGTGCGAATGGCCTCGTAGATGAAAGCTTCTTCGGACATGGCGATTCCTTCTTCAGGTCCAGTCATTGATCGGGAGCGAGCCTAGCCCCCGCTGCGGGCAAGCCTAACAACCGTCTCGGCCAACCTGTTGGTTGGGCACTACGCTGCTCAGGCATGGTGGTCGAGCGCCTTGCGCCCTACGCGGTAAACATCTTCGCGAAGATGTCGGCGCTGGCCGCCGACCTCGGCGCGGTCAACCTCGGTCAGGGTTTCCCCGACGAGGACGGACCGCCGGCCATGCTGGAGGCGGCGCGTCAGGCGATCTCCGACGGCATCAATCAGTACCCGCCCGGCCCGGGTATCGCCGCATTGCGCGAGGCCGTCGCCGCTCAGCGTCTGCGCCGCTACGGCCAAGCCTTCGACCCGGACACCGAGGTGCTGGTCACCGTGGGCGCCAGCGAGGCGATCGCAGCGGCGGTGCTCGGCCTGGTCGAGCCCGGCTCGGAGGTGCTGGTGCTCGAACCGTTCTTCGACACCTACGCACCGGTGATCGCGATGGCGGGTTCGCACCGGGTGGCGGTGCCCCTGGTGCCCCGCGGTGCCGGCTTCGCCCTCGACGTCGATGCAGTACGCGCCGCCATCACCGGCCGCACCCGGGCGATCATCGTCAACTCCCCGCACAACCCCACCGGGGTGGTGCTCGGCGACGACGAGTTACGCGCGCTGGCCGACGTCGCGGTGCGCGCTGACCTGCTGGTGATCGCCGACGAGGTCTACGAGCGGCTCACCTTCGACGGCCATGGGCACCTACCCATCGGGAGCTATCCCGGCATGGCCCAGCGCACCGTGACGATCTCGAGTGCGGCCAAGATGTTCAACTGCACCGGCTGGAAGATCGGGTGGGCCTGCGGCACGCCCGAGTTGATCGCCGGCGTGCGAGCGGCCAAGCAATACCTCAGCTATGTGGGGGGTGCGCCGTTTCAGCCCGCGGTGGCCTACGCACTCGATCACGAGGACACCTGGGTGGACGGGCTGTGTTCCTCGCTGCAGGACCGACGCGACATACTCTCGGCGGCGCTGACCGATATCGGTTTCGAGGTCCACGACAGCGCCGGCACGTATTTCCTGTGCGCGGATCCGCGACCGCTGGGCTTCACCGACAGCACCGCCTTCTGCGAGCAACTGCCGCACACCACCGGAGTCGCGGCGATACCGATGTCGGCGTTCTGCGACCCCGGTGGCGCGCGAGAGACCTGGAATCACCTGGTGCGCTTCGCATTCTGCAAACGCGAGGGCACCCTTGACGAGGCGATCAGGCGGTTGCGGGCGTTGTCTGATTCCTAATTCTTGTTGACCTTCAGCACCTGCTTGCGCAGACCGTCGGTGGCGGTCTCCATTGCGCCCTTGATGGTGCGTTTGAGCAGGAAACCCGGGATCGGGATGGACGGATCCACCCGCAACTCGAAGCGCACCTTGGTCTTGTCGCCCGCCGGGGTCAGGGTGTAGGTCGCGTCCTGGGACTTCAACTGTCCGGACTTGATCAGCGTCCAGCCCGCGGTGTTCTCACCCCAGTTGTACTGAACTTCCATCTCGTCGGTCAGACCGGCGGCCTTGACCTTCATCTTGACCCGCTTGGGCCGACCGTCGTCATAGGTGTCGAGGATCTCCGCACTCTGGTACTGCGGCGACCACGACGGCGCCGATCCGACGTCGGCGATGACGTCGAGGATCTGCCCCGGTGTCGCCTCGATGACCACTTCACGTGAATCGTTGACTGCCATGACCCGACCCTAGCCAGCGATGTCCGGGCTACGGAACGGTTTCCCGATAGGCGGCCACCACCGGTTCGAGTTCTGCCGGGGTGGCGCCGTGCAGGATCACCGCGTCGGCGCCGTAGTCGAATTCCCGGCGGATCCGATCGACGCACTGTTGCGCCGACCCGGTGGCGGCCGGCTCCAGCCATGCGTCGGGCAGCAGGGTCGCGATGTGCTCGATCTGTGCCGCGGTGGCCTTCTGGTCGATACCGCCGCCGATCGAGGTCACCACCTCGTCGGCCCGGAACCGTTGCAGCACAGCGGGATCCCAGTCGTTGGTGCTGACCATCAGATCGCCGTAGCCCTGCAGGTAGGTGGCCAGCCGGGCCACCGTCTTCTTCAGCCGCGCTTCTTCGGGCAGGTGATCCCCGACGGTGGCGAAACATGACCACACCCGGACGGTGTCGGGGTCGCGGCCGGCCGCCTCGGCGGCATCCTTGACGGTACGCACGCAGCGCGCCAGGGTCTGCGGCGTGAAGTAGGTGTGCAGGATGACGTCGTCGTACAACCGGCCGCCCAGCGCCAGGGTCTTGGGCCCGAAGGCGACCAGCGCCAGGCGGATGTCCTCGCTGAAGGCCGGATCCAGCACCAGGATCGGGTACTTCCCCATCGGCCCGTCGTGGTTGAAGATCACCTCGCCGTGCCACAGCCGCCGCATCATCTGCGCGAAGTCCTCCATCTGCGCGGTGGTGACCGCGGGGATTCCGTAGGCGGCATAGATCGCCCCAATGCCGCGGCCGATGCCGAGGGTGAACCGGCCGCCGGAGAGCCGGTGCATGGTGGTGGCCCACGAGCCGGTGATCAGCGGGTGGCGGGTGTTGGGGTTGGTGGCCGCCGTGGCGATCTGCATGCGCTCGGTGACCGCACACGCGGCGCCGACCAGTGAGGCCGCCTCCTTGACGTTCCAGCGTTCGGAGATGAACGCGGTGCCGAACCCGAGTTGCTCACCGTGTCGGGCCTCGTCCATCAGCGTCGACGGGCCCTCACCGCCGGCACCGGCCAGCAGGTAGTAACCCAGTTCGTCGAGAGTGCGCATCGTCCCTCAGATCTCGTACTCGGCCAGCAGCCGCTTGCTGATGATGATCTTCTGAATCTCGCTGGTGCCTTCACCGATGAGCAGGAACGGGGCGTCGCGCATCAGCCGTTCAATCTCGTACTCGGTGGAGTAGCCGTACCCGCCGTGGATGCGGAAGCTGGCCTGGGTGACCTCCGCGCAGTACTCGCTGGCCAGATATTTGGCCATCCCGGCCTCGAGGTCGTTGCGCTGCCCGGAGTCCTTGAGACGGGCGGCGTTGACCATCATCAGATGCGCCGCTTCGACTTTCGTCGCCATCTCGGCGAGCGAGAAGGCGATCGCCTGGTGCTGTGCGATCGGCTTGCCGAAGGTGGACCGCTGCTGGGCGTAGCGCACCGCGAGTTCGAACGCGCGGATGCCCACCCCGCACGCCCGGGCGGCGACGTTGACCCGGCCGACCTCGATGCCGTCCATCATCTGGGCGAAACCGTGCCCGGGTGCTTCGCCGAGGATGTCGGTGGCGTGGGCGACGTAGCCGTCAAAGAGCAACTCGGTGGTGTCGATACCCTTGTATCCCAGCTTGTCGATCTTGCCGGGGATCGTCAGCCCGGGCGCTACTTCGCCGAAGCCGCTGGGCTTTTCGATCAGGAAGGCGGTCAGGTTGCGGTGCGGGGTGTCGGCCCCCTCGTCGGTGCGGACCAGGGCGGCCACCAGGGTGGAACTGGCACCGTTGGTGAGCCACATCTTGGCGCCGTCGATGACATAGGTGCCGTCGGCGCCGCGGACCGCCTTGGTGCGGATCGCCGCCACGTCGGAGCCCACGCCGGGCTCGGACATCGAGAACGCACCGCGCACCTCGCCGGTGGCCATCCGCGGCAGGAGGCGCTGCTTCTGCGCTTCGGTGCCATGCTGGCGGATCATGTAGGCGACGATGAAGTGGGTGTTGATCACCCCGGAGACACTCATCCACCCACGGGCGAGTTCCTCCACGCACAGCGCATAGGTCAGCAGCGATTCGCCCAGCCCGCCGTACTCGGTGGGGATCATCAGACCGAACAGGCCCATCTCGCGCATCTGGTCGACGATCGCCTGCGGGTAGGTGTCGGAGTGTTCGAGTTCCGACGCGACGGGGATGATCTCCTTGTCGACGAATCGCCTCACCGTGGCGAGGATCTCGCTCTGGAACTCCGTCAGACCGAGGGTCGCAGCGAGGCGCGTCACTGGCGCGCCATCAGATGTGCCGCCCGCCGGTGACTTCCAGCACGGTGCCGGTCATGTACGACGAGAGATCGCTGGCGAGAAACAGCGCGACGCCGGCCACCTCGTCAGGCTCACCGGCGCGGCCCATCGGCACCTCGGCGAGTTTCGCATCCCAAATCCGTTGTGGCATGGCCTCTGTCATCGCCGAGCGGATCAGGCCTGGCGCGATGGCGTTGACGCGCACCCCCAGGTGGGCGAGTTCCTTCGCGGCGGCCTTGGTCAGACCGACAATGCCGGCCTTGGCCGCGGAGTAGTTGGTCTGCCCGATGAAGCCGACCTTGCCGGAGATCGAGGACATATTGATGATCGCGCCGCTGCCCTGCTCGCGCATCACCGCCGCCGCCGCGCGGGTGCCGTTCCAGGTGCCCTTGAGGTGTACCGCGATCACCTGGTCGAACTCATCCTCGGTCATCTTGCGCATCGTGGCGTCGCGGGTGATGCCGGCGTTGTTGACCATGATGTCGAGGCGGCCGAACTGCGCCACCGCATCGGCGACGAGGGCCTCGACCTGCTCGCCTGCGGTGACGTCGCAGCGCACCGCGGCGGCCACCGAGGAATCGCCGAGTTGACGGGCGGCGGCGGCGGTGGCGTCGAGGTCCAGATCGGCGAGCACCACCCGGGCACCTTCGGCGACGAACTCCTTTGCGATGGCCAGTCCCAGGCCCTGCGCTGCGCCGGTGATCGCCGCGATCCGCCCTGCCAGCAACGCCATGGGCGTCATCGTATTTGATGACGCTATGGGTGTGATGAGGCCATGAGCACAGAGGCTGCGGTAAGCGAAGACGATTTCGGTGAGATCCTCGCCGCCACCCGACACTTCGTCCGCTCGGTGGTCCTGCCGCGCGAGACCGAGATCGCCGAGGCGGACAAGGTTCCCGACGACCTGCGCGAGCACGCCAAGCGGATGGGTTTGTTCGGCTACGGCATCGGGCAGCAGTGGGGCGGGCTGGGCCTGAACATCGTCCAGGACGTCGAGCTGGCGATGGAACTCGGATACACCTCGCTGGCGCTGCGGTCGATGTTCGGCACCAACAACGGCATCGCCGGCCAGGTACTGGTCGGGTTCGGCACCGACAAGCAGAAGGCCCGCTGGCTGGAACCGATGGCCGCCGGGGACGTCGTGGCGTCCTTCGCACTCACCGAACCGGGCGCGGGTTCGGATCCAACCGGGCTGCGCACCCGGGCCCTGCGCGACGGCACCGGCGACGGGGCGGGGTGGCTGATCACCGGAGCGAAGCGGTGGATCACCAACGCACCGGTGGCCGATCTGTTCGTGGTGTTCGCCCGCACCCGGCCCGCCGACGCCGATGGCGCCGGGATCGCGGTATTCCTGGTGCCGGCCGGTGCGCCCGGCGTCGAGGTCGGCGTCAAGGACGCGAAGATGGGTCAGGAGGGCGCGTGGACCTCCGATGTGTACTTCACCGATGTGCGCGTCGGCCCC
>JAIOQK010000362.1 GCA_021413425.1 Mycobacterium sp. | reverse complement strand
ACTGCGGCGGTACCGCAGGCCGGCGACCGCGGGCTGATGATGCCGACGCGGCGACGATCACGCAGCGCCGACCGTGCCTACCGCATCCGTTGCGAGCGGGCGCTCAACGACGTGCACGTGGCCGAGCGCAACAGGCCGCCGCCGTTCTGAGTGGCTGCGTAACTAGCCGACGCCCCGGCTCAGCCAGCTGACCTCACCGGCGTCGCCGCCGTCACGGTAGGCCTCCAGAGCCTCGTCCCACGCCGTGCCGAGCACGGTGTCGAGTTCGGCGGCCAGGGTGTCAGCACCCGCGGCCATGAGTGTGCGCAACCGCATCTCGCCGACCATGATGTCGCCGTTGGCGCTCATCGCCCCGCTCCACAGACCGAGCTGCGGGGTGTGGCAGAACCGCTGGCCGTCCACACCCGGGCTGGGATCCTCGGTGACCTCGAAGCGCAGCACCGTCCACGACCGCAGCGCATTGGCCAGCCGCGCACCGGTACCCACCGGACCCACCCAGTTGGTCACCGCGCGCAACTGCCCCGGCATGGCCGGTTGCGGGGTCCACTTCAAGTTCGCCCCTGCACCCAGGGTCGACGACAAAGCCCACTCGACATGCGGACATACCGCCGCGGGCGAGGCGTGGACGTACACCACACCTGTCGTCGCGTCGGCGAACTGGTTCGACGCACGCATTGCTGCTCCTTCGGTTGCACTAGGGACGTCTTCCCCAACGACCTGGTGTTTCCGAAGATGCAGTTGTGTCGTACGTGCCTATTGTGCCCTCTGATACCGCTGTTGCGCTAGTGCTGAGTGAACTGTTTCACGACTTCATCCGAGAGTGCCGGCCACAACGGTTTGGCCCAGTCGTCGAAATCCCGGTCGGTGAGCACCACAAGACCCAGGTCAGCCACCGGATCCACCCAGATGAACGTTCCGGTCTGGCCGAAATGGCCGAAGGTGGCCGGCGAATTGGCCGCACCCGTCCAATGCGGCGACTTGGCGTCCCGGATCTCAAAACCCAGCCCCCAATCGTTGGGCCGCTGCACTCCGAACCCCGGCAGCACCCCGGTCAGCCCGGGAAACTGCACGCTGATCGCCTCGGCGTGCAACTGCGCCGAGACCGTCCGGGGCGTGAGAAGGTCACCGGCGAACGCCGCCAGATCAGCCACGCTCGAGACCGCGCCGAAACCGGCGGCCGCCGCCCCGCCGTCGAGGCGGGAGGCCGCCATCCCCAGCGGCTCGAACACCGCCTCGGCCAGGTACCGGCCGAACTCGATCCCGGACTGCGCCTGCACGGTCTCGGCCAGTACCGCGAAGCCGTAATTGGAGTAGACCCGCCTCGTGCCGGGCTGGGCCTGCACGTCGGCCGAGTGCATGGCGAGCCCCGAGGCGTGTGCCAGTAGGTGGCGCACCGTCGATCGGGGCGGCCCGGCCGGGGTGTCCAGGTCGATGACCCCCTCCTCCACCGCCACCTGGACCGCGCGCGCCGCCAAGGGTTTGGTCACCGACGCCAGCGCGAAGGTGCGCGCGGTGTCGCCGTAGGACGCCAGCACACCCGACGGCCCGACCACCGCTGCTGAGGCGGCCGGAACCGGCCAATCGGCGATCAGGTCTAAGGCTGACATCGCTGGGCGAGACATTGACGTCACCGTATCGCGACTAAGGTCTGCAGCCATGAGTCAGACGGTGCGCGGAGTGATCGCACGCAGCAAGGGCCAACCGGTCGAACTGGTCGACATCGTGATCCCCGACCCCGGGCCAAGCGAAGTCGTCGTGGCCGTCACGGCCTGCGGGGTCTGCCACACCGACCTCACCTACCGCGAGGGCGGCATCAACGACGAATTCCCGTTCCTGCTCGGACACGAAGCGGCCGGCGTCGTCGAGACGGTCGGGGCGGGTGTCACGCATGTGCAGCCCGGCGATTTCGTCATCCTCAATTGGCGCGCGGTGTGCGGACAGTGCCGCGCGTGCAAACGCGGCCGGCCCTGGTACTGCTTTGACACCTTCAACGCCGAGCAGAAGATGACGCTGACCGACGGCACCGAGTTGACACCTGCTCTGGGGATCGGCGCCTTCGCCGACAAGACCCTGGTACACGAGGGTCAGTGCACCAAGGTCGATCCGCAGGCCGATGCGGGTGTGGCCGGACTGCTGGGCTGCGGGGTGATGGCCGGCATCGGCGCGGCGATCAACACCGGCGCGGTCAGCCGCGACGACACCGTGGCGGTGATCGGTTGCGGCGGTGTGGGTGACGCCGCGATCGCCGGAGCCGCGCTCGTCGGTGCGCGGCAGATCATCGCGGTCGACACCGACAACACCAAACTGAAGTGGGCGCGTGACTTCGGCGCCACCCACACCATCAACGCCGGCGACCTCGACGTGGTGGCAACCATCCAGGACCTGACCGATGGGTTCGGTGCCGACGTGGTGATCGACGCGGTCGGGCGGCCGGAGACCTGGACGCAGGCCTTCTACGCCCGCGACCTCGCGGGCACCGTTGTGCTGGTGGGTGTTCCAACCCCCGACATGCGACTGGAGATGCCGCTGGTCGACTTCTTCTCTCGCGGCGGTTCGCTCAAGTCGTCCTGGTACGGCGACTGCCTTCCCGAGCGCGACTTCCCCACTCTGATCTCTCTGTACCGGCAGGGACGACTGCCGCTGGAGAAGTTCGTCTCCGAACGCATCGGGCTGGATCAGGTCGAGGAGGCATTCCACAAGATGCACGCCGGCGAAGTACTGCGCTCGGTGGTCGAGCTGTGACCGGCAGCGGCATCCAGCGTGTGGTGACCCACGGCAGCTTCGAACTCGACGGCGGCAGTTGGGACGTGGATAACAACGTCTGGATCGTCGGCGACGACTCGGAGGTGATCGTCATCGACGCCGCCCACGATGCGAAGGCGATCGAGGAGGCAGTCGGCGGGCGTCACGTCGTCGCGGTCGTGTGCACTCATGGACACAACGACCACATCACGGTGGCTCCGCAACTGTCCGCCGATCTCGACGCGCCGGTGCTGCTGAACCCGGCCGACGCCATGCTGTGGGAAATGACACACGCAGACAAGCCATTCCGCGAACTCACCGACGGCCAGGTCCTCACCGCCGGGGGTATCGAATTGCGCGCCATCGCAACTCCCGGCCACTCCCCCGGGTCGACGTGCCTGTACGCCCCTGAACTCAAGGCGGTGTTCTCCGGGGACACCCTGTTCGCCGGTGGTCCCGGAGCCACCGGGCGGTCGTTCTCCGACTTTCCCACCATCCTCGGCTCGATCAAGGACAAGCTCGGGGCGCTGCCCGCGGACACCGTCGTCTACACCGGCCACGGCGACAGCACCCGGATCGGCGATGAACTGGTGAACTACGACGAGTGGGTGGCCAGAGGCCACTAGTCCAGGACGGCCGTGCTGCGCGGGTCGATGAGCACCTTCGCGTGCTTCTCCGGATCACCGAGTGCGGTGAACGCACCGGCCACTCCCGCCAGTCCGACCGTGCCGGTGATCAGCGGCGCGGCGTTGACTTTGCCGTCGGCGAGCATGTGCAGACTGTCGAAGAAATCCAGCGGGGTGTAACCGAACACGAAGCGCATGTCGAGTTCCTTGCCGAGTGCCATCGTCGGCCGGAACTGGTCGGTACCCAT
>JAIOQK010000361.1 GCA_021413425.1 Mycobacterium sp. | reverse complement strand
ATCCAGCCCCCGCCGGCGACCTTGTAGCCGCCGCCGGTCTCGGTCTCGTCGCTGGTCGGGAAGCCCAGCGCGCCGGCCGCCCCGCCCTGCTCGGTGTAGACCCGCAGGCTCTCGCCCTGCACCAGGTGCGTGCCGGCGGTCGGCGAGGAGTAGATGGTGCCGTTCGTGAACGCCTGAACGGTGCCGTCGCCGACCTTCTGCGCCATCGCCGAGGGCATGCCGAGGACCTTCTCGCCGCCGAACTGCGTGTAGGCGCCGGCCATCGCCGCATCCATGGAGACTTCGCCGACGCCGGGGACGTTCATGGTGGTCGGGGTGCCGTTGAGCACCGAGGAGACCGCGCTGGAGGCGACGCTCACGCCGCTGCTGGCGGCACTTCCGGCCGCACTGGCCGCACTGCTGGCCGCGCTACCGGCGGCACTGCCCGCACTGCTGGCGGCACTGCCGGCCGCACTGGCGGCCGACGAGCCCAGGCTGGAGGCACTCGACATCGCGTCCTTGGTGGCGTCCTGGGCCTGCGAGCAACTCACCGCGAAGGCACCCGCGATGGCGAGGCTGCCGGCCACCGCCGCGGCGCGGGCCATGTTCTTCTTCATTCCTGTGACTCTCTCTCTTGGGACTCTCTGGGGACTCTCTGGGATGACGAACTGATCGGTGCGCACCGTGCGCGTTGAACAGCAAACGCAACCTACGCGCCTTGAAGGTACGTGACGTGCAAATTCAGCGATTCCGCAGGTTACCGGGAAAGAACTGAGCCTGGTGTGGCTGGTGGGACGCGACGCGACGGGCCCAGCGCCCGGAAAGCCGATCAGATCGGCATAACAGCGGTTACGCTCGTGTGGCGGGTGGCAGCGTGGCCCCCGACGAGGAGTGAGTGATCGATGGTTGCTTCACCGATAACTGAGCGGCCGGTGCGCGGACCCAGCCTCCCCCCCGGCAAAACCATGATCGTGCACTCCGCCGACGGCACCCGGTTGCACACCGAGGTGTTCGGCCCGGCAGGCGGCTATCCGATCGTCCTGGCGCACGGCATCACCTGCTCGCTGCGGGTCTGGCACGAACAGATCAACGAACTCTCCGGCGACTTCCGGGTGATCGCCTATGACCACCGCGGCCACGGCCGCAGCGGAGTGCCCGGCTCGAAGTCCTACAGCCTCGATCATCTGGCGGCCGACCTCGACGCGGTGCTGGCCGGCACCCTGGCACCCGGCGAGCGGGCGCTGATCGCCGGACACTCGATGGGCGGCATCGCGATCAGCGCGTGGGCCGATCGCTTCCGCCACCGTGTCGCCGAGCGTGCCGACGCCGTCGCGCTGATCAACACCACCACCGGCGACCTGCTGGACAAGATCCAGTTGCTGCCGGTGCCGGCCAGGTTCAAGGCGGCGCGAATCGCGGCGGCCCGCAACATGATCCGGTCCCTCGGCGGTGCGCCTCTGATCAACGGCACCCAGCCGGGAAGCCGGCGTTTCCTGCAGATGATGGCCGTCGGCGCGGATGCGGATCCCGCGATCACGCACTTCCTGCACGACCTGTTCGCCGCCACACCGGCGGCCGGGCGCGGGGCGTGGGCGCGGGTACTCGTCGACGAGATGGGCCACGACGACCATATCGACCTCAGCGGGCTGACGGTGCCGACGTTGGTGATCGGCAGCACCAAAGACCGGCTGCTGCCGATGTGTCAGGCCCACAAGATCGCCGAGGCGGCGCCGAATCTCGTTGAGCTGGTGGAGATGCCGGGCGGGCACTGCGCCCTGCTGGAGCATCCCGAGGAGGTCAACAACTACCTGCGCGAGCTGGCCGTCTCGTCGACCCGATCGGCCCGGATCAGCTCCTAGAGCGGGCTCAGCGTCGCGGCCACCTCGTCGGCGGCCCGGTGACCGGAGCGCACCGCGCCGTCCATGAAGCCGGTCCACTCGTCGGCGGTCTCGGTGCCGGCCCAGTGCAGCGGGCCGACCGGGGTGCGCAGTAGCGTCCCGAACTCCGTCCAGGAGCCCGGCGGCACCGCCGCTGTCGGCCCGCCCGGTGCGAATTCCTCAGCGCCCCAACGCTGATCGGTGTAGTCGATGGGATTGGCGGCCTGCTCGCCGAACAGCGCGGTGAAGCAGGCCACCGCCTTGTCGCGACGCTGCTCGAGTGGCAGCGCGTCGAAGCCGCGCGGATCGGTGAAGCCGAGCAGGATGCCCGGCCCGCCGGCCGCCGGGCCGACGTCGAAGGTGATGAACACCGGCCCCTCGTCGGAGAGCGCCTGACCGGACAGTCCCTGATCGCGCCAGAACGGGCGCGGATAGGCGGCGTAGGCCTTGGTGAGAGCGCCCAGCGGCCAGCGCTGCGCCAGCTGCTGATATTCAATGGGCGGGGCGGGGGCGATGTCGATGTCGAGGCGCTGGCCCGGAGCGACGGCGATGACGGCCCGTCGGGCATCCACCGTGCCGGCCGAGGAACTCACCGCGACGGCGTCGGCGGACCATTCGATGCGCGAGACCGCCGCGCCCAGCCGGATGCGCTCGCCGAGTTCGGCGGCCATCCTGGCCGAGATCTCGTGGGTGCCGCCGGGGAAGTGGTCCTGCTGGGCGCCGCCGGCGGTGTCGAGCATGCGGTCCAGGCCGCCGGAGGTCTTGACATAGCGCAGCGCGTGCAGCAGAGACACCTCGTCGGGCTCGGCACCCCAGGTGACCCGGGACATGATCGACATCAGGTCACGGGAGGTCGCGGTCGCGCGGACCTTGCGCAGCCAGGCGCCGAAGCTGATGGCGTCGAGTGCGCCGGCCCGCGGGGAGGTCCACGGCGCCTGGATGTCGACCCCGGCGGCCAGCCGTTCGAACTGCCACTGGATGCGGCCGATGTCGACCAGGCCGATCAGGCCCAGCTTCGGGATGGTGCCGTGATAGCGGCGCAGGGTGCCGCGCCAGCGGATCAGGTTCGCGCCGTCGGTGTAGGTCGGGGTGGTGTCACAGCCCAGGTCGGCGGCCAGTTTGAGCACCGCATCCTGGGTGGGCCCGACGAACGAGGCGCCCAGATCCACCGGGACACCGGCCAGCGTGGCGGCTTTGGTGCGACCGCCGACCCGGTCGCGGGCCTCGAGCACCACCACATCGAAGCCCCTGCCGGTCAGATCGCGCGCCGCCGTCAGCCCGGCCAGACCGGCGCCGATCACCACTACGTCGTGTGCCATGAGTCCAGATTAGGGTGCCGATTAGGGTGATGGGACCGTGAAAATCCTGACCGCCCTGTTCGGGCCCACTGACGCCGTCGAGCGGGCCGGTGCATTGCGGGAGGCCGGTGCCGCCGGGGTGTTCACCTTCGAGGGCCCGCACGACGTGTTCGCGCCGCTCACACTGGCCTCGACCGTCGGGGGCCTCGACCTCATGACGAATGTGGCGATCGCGTTTCCGCGCAACCCGATTCAGCTGGCACACCAGGCCTACGACCATCAGACGCTGTCGGGTGGTCGGTTCACGCTCGGTCTGGGCACCCAGATCCGCACCCAGATCGAGAAACGCTACGGCGCCTCGTTCGACCAACCGGTGGCCCGGATGCGGGAGCTTGTGGAGGCGCTGCGGGCCATCTTCGCGACCTGGCAGGGCGGCGAGCGGCTGGACTTCCGCGGCGAGTTCTATCGGCACACCCTGATGACGCCGACATTCAATCCGGGCCCGAATCCCTTTGGGCCGCC
>JAIOQK010000384.1 GCA_021413425.1 Mycobacterium sp. | reverse complement strand
AGACCCCAGAACACCAGTTGCACATACACCGGAGTGCCGCGGAAGATCCAGAGGAATACCCAGGCCACCGACTGGAAGACCGGGTTGGGCGATAGTCGCATCACCGACAGGACGATGCCCAACGCAACCCCGAGCGCCATGGCGTACACCGTCAACTGCAGTGTGTTCAGGACGCCGAACAGAATCCGCTCGTTGAACAGGTACTCCGTGTAGGTGGACCAGCCGTACGCCTTATTCGTGGCGGCGCCGTAGACGAACAAACCGAGCAGGACGACGATGACGCCCGCCCCCACCCACCGCCACGGGTGCCGCAACGGAACGGCATCGATGGCAGCGGGTGCGAGCAGTTCTGCCATCGGCGCTAGCTGACCGCCCCGTTGATGACCGGCTTGTCGATCATCCCGGACTCGACGCCCCAGTTCGCGGCGATGGTTTTGTAGTCGCCTGTTGAGATCAGGTGCTCGAGGGCCATCAACAGCGACTGCGCCAACGGTGAGCCCTTCTTGACCGGCCACCCGTAGGGCGCGGAGTCGAAGATCTCACCGGCGGTCTCAAGCTTGCCCTTGCTCTGCTTGATCGCATAGGCGGTGACCGGTGAATCGGCCGACAGCGCGTCGGCCTGCCCCAGCACGACGGCGTTGGTGGCGGCGTCCTGCCCGTCGAACTTGATGATCTGGACCTCCGGCTTGCCGGCGTCCACGCACGCCTTGCTCTTGGCAGGCAGTTCGTCAGTCTCCTGCACTGTGGTCGCCTGCACCGCGACCTTCTTCCCGCACGCGTTGTTCGGGTCGATGGCCTCGCCCGGGCGCTGCGCCCACAGCGTGCCGGCGGAGAAGTAGGTGACGAAGTCGACCTGCTTTTCGCGTTCCTTGGTGTCGGTGAACGACGACATCCCCACGTTGTAGGTGCCGCCGTCGATGGACGGAATGATCTTTGCGAAGTCGGACTCCCGGTAGTCGACCGTGAGGCCGAGAACAGCAGCGACAGCGTTCATCAGGTCGACATCGAAGCCGACGATCTTGCCTTCGGGATCCTTGAATTCGTTGGGTGGGTAAGGAATGTTGACGCCGACGACCAACTTGCCGGAGTTGCGGACGTCCTCGGGCACCGTGGCCGCGATGTCGTCGACCTTCTTCGGGCTCACCGCGGTGGTTGCGGTGGTGGGTCCGGGTTCAGTGCCGGAACCGCTTTCGGTCTTGCTCGCACAGCCAGAAAGGCTCACCGCCGCGGCGACGGTGAGTACCGCCGCGGTGCGCCACCACGAACCCAGACCTACCTGTCGTGTGAACACGTTGCTCTCTTTTCTGCCGACACGCGGCGCCAGTCACGCCACATCGCAACCTACAGCGCATCGGCGCCCCTGACCTGCTGAAGGCCCAATCCGGCGTTCGGCCGGTTCGGTGTGGGAGACTGCCGACATGACCATTACCTCTAGCCGACCTTTGCTCGGTCACCTCTGGAAGTCAGTGCTGATCACCGGAATCCTGTCGGTGATCCTGGGCGCACTCATGCTGGCCAAGCCCGCGGCGACAATTCTCGTAGCGGCGATCTTCTTCGGGGCCTACCTCCTAGTGAGTGGTGTCTCGCAGGTCTTCCACGCGTTCACCCAGCACATCTCCGGGGGCGGGCGGGCGTTGCTGTTCGTCAGCGGCGCGGCCTCGCTGGTGCTCGCCGTCCTGGCGTTCCGCCACATCGGTGACGCGATCTGGCTTCTGGCCATCTGGATCGGCATCGGGTTCATCTTCCGCGGCGTCGCCGAAGCCGCATCGGCTCTCAGCGACGAGGACACCCCCGGCCGCTGGTGGATGGTGTTCGTCGGCGTCATCACCGTCATCGGCGGAATCGTTCTGCTGGCCTATCCGATCTCCTCCCTCGCCACCTTGACCCTGGTGGTGGGAGTCTGGCTGGTGGTGATCGGCATCTTCGAGATCATTGCGGCCTTCGGTATCCGCAAGACCGGCAAAGAGGTCCGGACCGCTGTCGGCGAGGCACTGGGCGCTCGCTGATCTTTCGTCGGTCAACGCGAAGGGCGCGTATCCCGGCCGGTCCATAGGCCACGGGTGCGCGCCCTCGCTTTTTCAGAAACCCTCGGCGGGTACCCTGGCGACCGACGTTGACCACCGTGGAGTAAAGCCCAGTGGAGTGAAGCGGGAGCCATGACCCAGACCCCGGATTGGTCCGGCGGGGCAGACGCCCAGAACCCTTATTCGGCGCCGATGCCGGGGGCGCCCCCGTACCCGTACGCCTACCCTCCGGGGCCCTATCCCGGTGGCTATCCTCCGCCGCCGATGCCCTACGGCGACTACCCCCCACCTGTGCTCCGCAATGGGGTCGGGGTGGCTGCACTGGTTGTCGGCATCATCGCCTTGATCACAACGTTCTCGGTTGCGGGCGGTATCGTCCTCGGTTTTGTCGCGGTGATCCTCGGGTTCGTCGGCCGGGCCCGGGCTAAGCGTGGCGAGGCCACCAACGGCGGCGTGGCACTGGCCGGCATCATCCTGGGCGTCATCGCGATCATCGCCGGACTGGCGTTCATCGCCTTCTGGGTGGGCCTGTTCAACGAAGTGGGCGCCGGAGCCTATTTCGACTGCCTCCAGCAAGCCGGCCAGGACCGCGACAAGGTAGAGATGTGTTCTGATCAGTTCCGGCAGTCCGTGGAGAACCGCTTCACCGCGACACCTACGCCGTAACCCCCGGTAGGGCCGGTGCTACTTCCCCGGACCGGGGAAGTGCTTGACGATGCCTTCCTGGACCACCGTCGCGACCACCTGCCCTGCTCGGTTGAAGACGTGCCCGGCGCCCAGGGCACGTGACTCGGAAGCCACCGGGGATGCCGTGGAATACAGCACCCAGTCGGAGAAATCGACCGGCCTGTGGAACCACACCGAGTGGTCGATAGTGACCGCGAAAATGCGGTCCCACCCCCACGACAGCCCGTGTGTGGTGATGATCGAGTCCAGCACGGTGGTGTCCGAGGAGTAGACCAGTGCGGCGGCGTGCAGGACCGGATCATCGGGCATGGGACCGTCGGCCTTGAGCCACACTCGATTACGGTCCAGCCGCTGACCCTTGTCCCGCATCACCCACGCCGGATCGTTTGCATACCGCCACTGGATGGGTCGCAATGCAGCGACGAAGCCCGGCACCACATCCTCGTACCCCACCAGCACTTCGTCGATGGTCGGAAGCGTGTGCGGTTCCGCAACCTGCGGCATCTCGAGGTTGTGCTCCAGGCCTGCGCCGCCCGACAGGAAGGACACCAGGGCGGTGGCCAGCAGCGTACCGTTCTGTATGGCGTCGACCCTGCGGTTGGCGAAGCGGCGTTCGTCGCGCAGACGCACCACGTGGAACTCGATGTCGGCGCCCGGATCGCCGCCGGCGATGAAATGTATCGACAGCGCACTCGGCGGCAGCGCGTGAGTAAGTGAGCGACTCGCCGCGACGAAGGCCTGGGCCATGATCTGCCCGCCGAAGGTGCGGATCGGGTTCTTTCGCGGGTGGCGCCCGGCGAACATATCGTCGGCGATCGGGGAAAGCTCGAGGATGGCCAGCAGTTCGTCGAGGTCTGATTCCGCCACGTGCTTGCCAGCTCTCCCTCGCGTCACCGCTAGTGGTCGTCCTCCCCGATCCGATGGACGTGGATCAGGTTGGTCGAGCCTACTGTGCCCGGCGGCGCACCAGCGACGATGATCACCAGGTCTCCGCGCCGGTATCGGCCCATCTCCAGAAGCGCGTGGTCGACCTGACGGATCATGTCGTCGGTGCTGTCGGCGTGCGACACGATGAAGGTCTCGGTGCCCCAGGTCAGCGCCAGTTGACTGCGCACCTGCGGTTCGGTGACGAACGCCAGCAGCGGAAGCGGGCTGTGCAGCCGGGCCAAGCGGCGCACGGTGTCGCCGGACGAGGTGAACGCGACAAGAGCCTTCGCGTCGAGTCGCTCGCCGATGTCGCGGGCGGCATAGGAGATCACTCCCCGCTTGGTACGCGGAACGTGGCTCAACGGCGGCGCGGCCGTCGAGTCCTGCTCGACACGGGCGATGATGCGGGCCATAGTGCGGACCGCTTCCAGCGGATACTGGCCCACCGAGGTCTCCCCGGAGAGCATCACCGCATCGGCCCCGTCGAGCACCGCATTGGCCACATCCGATGCCTCGGCCCGGGTGGGCCGAGAATTGGTGATCATCGACTCCAGCATCTGGGTGGCCACGATCACCGGCTTCGCGCTCTCCCGTGCGATCTGGATGGCCCGCTTCTGCACCAGTGGCACCTCCTCGAGCGGCAACTCGACACCGAGGTCGCCACGGGCGACCATCACCGCATCGAACGCGAGAATGATGGCTTCGAGGTTGGCCACCGCCTCGGGCTTCTCCAGTTTGGCGATCACCGGGACCCGACGGCCCACCCGATCCATCACCGCGTGGACCAGTTCGGCATCCGCGGGTGAGCGGACGAAGCTCAGCGCGATCATGTCGACACCCAGTGCGAGCGCGAACTCCAGATCCTCAATATCCTTGGTGGACAGCGCCGGAACCGACACCGCCATCCCCGGCATCGACAGACCCTTGTTGTTGCTGACCGGGCCGCCCTCGGTCACGGTGCACACCACGTCGTCGCCATCGATGTTGTCGACGACCAGCGCCACCTTGCCGTCGTCGACGAGTAAGCGGTCGCCGGGGCGGGCGTCGCCCGCCAGTTGCTTGTATGTGGTGGAGACGCGGTCGTGGCTGCCTTCGCAGTCCTGCACGGTGATGCGGACCGTCTCACCGGTGGCCCACACTGTCTGGGTTTCAGCGAAGCGGCCGAGGCGAATCTTGGGACCTTGCAGGTCGGCGAGGATGCCGACTGCACGGCCGGTCGTATCGGAGGCGCGTCGCACCCGGAGGTAGGAGGCCTCGTGGTCGGAGTGATCTCCGTGGCTGAAGTTGAGCCGGGCCACGTCCATGGGCCGAGGGTGCAGACGATTTTGCCGCGCCGGGTCACGACGCTTGAGCATAGTCGCGTCTGGGCGCGACGGTTGATTCCAGTCGCGTCTGGGCGCGACGGTTGACTCCAGTCGCGTCTGGGCGCGACGGTTGATTCCAGTCGCGTCTGGGCGCGACGGTCGGCCTAGGAGCCGTACACGGTTGGAATGAGGGGGAATCCCGCCATATTCCGCACCACCGTCCAGCCCACCGTGGCCACCGCGATGATCACCACGACCGCGGCGGTGACCGGCGGCCGTCCCCGCTGCCGCCGCCACAGAAACCACAGCGCCAGCAGTGGTAAACCGACCAAGAGGAACAGATTGTCGACCGCGGCGGCAGCAAGATCGGCGTGTAGCAGATCATGAGTCATGCGCAGACCGCCACACCCTGGGCAGTACCAGCCGGTGAGCAGACGGACTGGGCAGGGCGGGAACGGCGATCCGGCACGGTGCGGATCGACCAGTCCGACATACGCCAGCCCGCCCATCCCCAGCGCGGCAACGCCCAGTCCGCCGTAGCGCCGGATGCGCTCGGCCGCGGCGGGGTCAGGCGCCATCGCGCAACGGGCGGCCCTGCGGATCGCGGACCTTGCCGGTGAGGATCAGCACCGCGTCGATGATGCCCCAGATGACGGGCACGATGAAGCCGATGCCGCATGTGACGATGCCGATCAGCAGGCCGCTGATCAGCTGCGCGATGCCGAAGCCGGTTTGGCCCAGGTAAATCCGGCCGATGCCCAGAATCCCGACGAGTCCGAGCAATTGCAGCAGGCCGGCAACTACTTTCGACTTGTCCGACAGCGGCTCGCCGGTCAGCGGATCGCGTCCATACGGTGCCATTGGGTCGCCGTAGTACGGGTAGGGATAGACCGGGGGCGGAAACTGACCGGCCGGCCCGAATTGACCGGGCGGCGGATAGTACGGCGGTGGCTGGTACGGCGGCGGCTGAGCCTCTGAGCCTCCGAACGGCGGTTCGGTCATGTGATCAGCATGCCAGAGGTGGCCGGTGCCGGCGCGGCGTCAGTCGCCGCTGCGGACACCCCACAGCAACCGGCGCAGCGTGGACCCGAAACCGGGCGCCTTC
>JAIOQK010000378.1 GCA_021413425.1 Mycobacterium sp. | reverse complement strand
TTGGCCGGCGCGGGAAATCCGGCACCTGCGGCTGCGCGCATGAACACCTCGCCACCCACGCCATGCATCGCGGTGTACACCGCCGAGACCGCGCGCGGTCCATCACCGAGCAGCGAGACCGCTCGCGCTACATAGGAATCCAGCACGGCGCCGTCCAGCGTGCGGTACTCGTCGGACTGCGGGATGGATGCCAGTGGGCCCACCGCGGCGATGCAGTCGGAGATCTGCGCATCCGCCGGCGGCACGATCTGGCTGCCGTCGCCGAGGTACACCTTGTAGCCGTTGTCATCGGGCGGGTTGTGCGAGGCGGTCACCATTACACCGGCATCGCAGCCGAGTTCCCGGATCGCGAATGCCAGCACCGGCGTCGGCAGCGCCGATGGGAGCACCATCGCCGAGATACCCGCCCCGGCCATGATGCGTGCGGTGTCGGCGGCGAACACATCGGAGTTGCGGCGCGCGTCGTAACCGATCACGACCGAGGTTCCCCCGTTTGCGACGAGATACGCCGCCAGCCCGGCCGCCGCGCGGGCGACGACAACCCGGTTCATCCGGTTGCTGCCCGGCCCGAGCCGCCCGCGCAGTCCGGCGGTGCCGAACTGCAGGGTGCCATCGAAGGCGTCGGCGAGCTCGTCTGCGGCACCGGTGTCGCCGGCCTCGGCCTTGGCGATCAGCACCGACAGCTCAGAGGCCGTGGCGGGGTCGGGGTCCTCGGCCAGCCAGGCGCGTGCGGTGTCCAGCAGTGTCATGGCGTCAGTACCCGCCGGCCCCGGCCCCGGTATCGCTGCCGCCGCCGATGATGGCGATCGAGGCCGAGGCCCCGATCCGGTCGGCACCGGCGTGCAGAACCTTCTCGGCGTCACGGTGATTGCGCACCGCGCCGGATGCCTTGACGCCGAGAGCATCTCCCACCATGTGGCGCATCAGCGCGATGTCCTCAGGCGTCGCGCCGCCGCCGCCGAAGCCGGTGGAGGTCTTCACATAGGCAGCCCCGGTGCGAGCGGCGATCAGGCAGGCGATCGCCTTCTGTTCGTCGGTGAGCATGCTGGTCTCCAGGATCACCTTGACCGGCACCGGCCTGGCCGCGCCGACCACGCCGAGGATGTCGTCGTACACCGCCGCGAGGTCACCGGAAAGCAGGCCGCCGATGTCGAGCACCATGTCGACCTCGTCGGCGCCTTCGGCCACCGTGATGCGGGCCTCCTCGGCTTTGGCCAGTCGCGTCATCGCCCCGAGCGGGAAGCCCACCACCGTGCAGACCATGACCGCACACCCGGACAGCCGCTCCGAGGCCGTCGGCACCCAGCGGGTGTTGACACACACCGAGGCGAAGTGGTGTTCGCGGGCCTCGTCGCACAGCGTCTCGATGGCCGCAAGGGTGGCGTCGGGCTTGAGCAGCGTGTGGTCGATACGTCCGGCGAGAGTCTTGGAGGTGCGCAACACATGCGGGATCTCCACCTGATCGGATGCGGGACCCAGGGAGGCGGTGACGGCCCTGTTGGCTCGGGTGAATAATTCGGCGTGGTCGGTCATGGGTGGCCCTTCTGATGGTCGTGCCCGGCTCACGCGCCGAGCAGGGTGGCCGCGAGGTAGTTGAACAATGCCACTCCGGAGTCCTCGCTGAACTTGTGCAACTCCTCCGGTGTCGCCGTCACCTGGTCGCCGTCCAGTCGGTTGAGCAGCGTGCAACAGATCATCGCGAAGCTCGGGAAACCCCAGTGGTTGAGATAGCCGGCGATCATCGCGCCCTCCATCTCGATGTTGGCGACGCCGCAGTCGTGCAGCCATGTCAGCCATGCCATCTTGGTCTCCGGGGTCTCCAGACACACCGCCCCGTCGAGACGGAACTGCTCGAGGAAGAACTCGTTGCCGGCGACGGTCTTGCCGGCGACGATCTTGAAGTCGGTGTACTCGTTGGCGGCGATGATCGCCTCGCAGGTGGTCGCGGGGAAGTGGCCGTCGAACCAGTATTCTCCGGTGCCGCCGTTGAGCAGACGGTAGGGCCGCAGGTCGGCCATCAGACCTTCGGAGGAGACCACCACCGTCCCACCGGGCAGTCCCACCCCGCCGCTGGTTCCCACCCGGCACCAGAACACCTCATCGAGTGCGTCGAGGTCGCCGCCCTTGAGGAAGAACA
>JAIOQK010000410.1 GCA_021413425.1 Mycobacterium sp. | reverse complement strand
TCCAGCAGTGTCGTCAGATCGTCGCCGGCGCCGTTGAGCCCCTTGAAGGTTTCATCGAGCAACTGCGACAGCTTCTCCTTGGGGATGCTGTCCAGCAGCACGCTGATCTGATCGAGCATCGGCCCGACCTTCTGAGGCACGGTGGTGTCCTTGGTCGTGATCACCGAACCGTCACGCAGGTACGGGCCGGAGTCGGTGCGCGGGAGCAGGTCGACGTACTGCTCGCCCACCGCGGAGACGCTGAGCACACTGGCCTGCAGATCGGCCGGGATCTTCGGCGATGACGACAGCGACAGGGTGGCCTCGGCGCCCGACCGGGTGGCCCGCACATCGGTGACCTTGCCGATCTGAACACCTCGGTAGGTGACGTTGGAGAACCGATAGAGCCCACCGGTTCTCGGCAACTCCATCTTCACCGTCATCCGGCCGATGCCGAGCAGCGTCGGCAGCTGCATGTAGACCAGCACCATCGCAAGCACACCGACGATGGAGGCGATGGTGAAGATGATCAGCTGGTTACGAACGAACCGGGTCAGCATCAGTTGCCCCCTTGATCAGGTCCCGCAGGCGGCGGCCCGGGCAGCGGCCCAGAAAGATGCTGCTCGCCGTCGGCGATCGAAAGCCCGTCCGGCCCTATCGCACCGACACCGCCCTGCTCCAGCATGGACTCCTCGGACACCGGGTCCACCAGTTGCGGGATCGATGCGACTTCCTTCGGCGGCGGAGTGAAGGGCGCGTTCATCGGGTCGTAGGTGTAGGTCGCATACCACGGATCACCAGGCGCAGGAACAAGTTTCGCGCCCTCCTGTCCCCAGCTGGTGCCGAGGAACAACGTCTTCTTCAGACGCGGGACGGTGAAGTCGAAGATGATGAACTGGTTGAGGTAGTCGCCGCGGATGGCCCGGTCGATGGTGGACTGCCCGTACGGGAACGCGGTGAAGTACGACAGCGCTTTGACCAGATCAGGGCCCACGTCGGCAATGGAGCGCAGGGTCGGCTCCAGGTTGCGCAGATTTCGTACCAGGTCCGCCTGGGTCTCGTTGACAACCTCGCCCGCCAGACCGCTGAAGGTGCCCAGCTTCTCCAGCGCGGCCGTGAGACGCGGACGCTCGGCCACCAGCACGTCGAGTGCGGGCGGGATCCGGTCGAGCGCGCGGGTCAGCACGTCACGCTGCCCGGCGAATGTTCCGGCCAGCCGGTTCAGCGAGACGACCGTGGCGTTGATGCTGTCGCGCTGGGTGGCGAGCACGCCGATGAAGTCGTTGAGCTGGGTCAGCAGATCGCGGATCTGTGGCTCGCGACCGTTGAACGCGCTGTTGAGTTCGCGCACGATGTCGCCGAGTTGGCCCACACCGCCGCCGTTGACCACAACCGAGAGCGCCGACAGTGTCTGCTCGGTGGACGGATAGGTGGAACTCTTGTTCAACCCCAGGGTGGCTCCCGGCGAGAGCCGACCGCTGGGGGACTGACCCAGGGGCGGGTTGAGCGCGAGGTGCATCGAACCCAGCAGGCTGGTCTGGCCGACGACCGCCACCGCGTTGGCAGGAATGACCACCCCGGGCTTCACCGAGATCTCGACGTCGGCGTGCCAGTCGCGGACCGTCATCGCACCGACGCTGCCCACCACCACGTCATTGATCAGCACCGGCGAATTCGGTTCCAGGGTGCTGACATTGGCAATCTCGACGTGATACTTCGTGGCGTCGGGACCGCGGCCCACCGCCCCGGGCAGCGGCAGCGAGTTGAGTCCGCCGAACGAGCACCCGGTACCGAGGACTGCCACGCAGCAGGCCATCACAGAGATGCGGCGCAACCGGACGGTCATCATGGTGCACCCGGCTGACCGGCCTGAGGCCCGGGCGGCGGCGACTCCGCCGGCAGTAGCAGGTCCTGAAGATTCGACGGAGGCTGGCCGACCTGCGCCTGCGGCACACCGGGTGGAATCGGAGCGCCCGGATACAGCGCCGGCTGCGGGTCGGCCGGAACGCCGTTGGGGGTGTAGACCCCCCGCTGGCCGCCGGGTGGGTCGCCCCATCCGGCCGGCGGCGGGACGTCGCCGTCGAGTCCGGTGTAGGCCGAGATCACAGGTGCGGGCTCCGGCGGTTGGGTGACTCCGCCACCGCCCGGGGCCAGGGCAGGGTCGGAGTAGATCAGGTTCCACGGGCTCGGCGACTTGGCCAGATACGCGTTGAACGGCACCGGCAGATAGTTGAAGTTCAGCAGCCGCAGCGCCGGGCCGAGGTACTGCGAGCACAGCTTGCCGGTCTCCGATGCCGTGGCGTTCTCCAGAGCGCCGATGGCCGCGCACACCACCTGCAGCGGATTGGAGAAGTTGTGCAGCGCGAATCCGCCCAGCCCGCTCTGAATGTCGGGGTTGTAGATGTTGTAGCTGTTGCCGATCGCATTCGGTGCGACGTGCAGCAGGTTCTTCAGCGCGACCTGGTTTTCGCTGAGGTTGCGCACTACGTCTCCGAGGCGGTCCACCTGCTCAGAGACCTGATTGCGGCTGCCGGCCACGAACCGCTTGACGTCCACCACCGCGCTGGACAGGTTCGTCAGCGCACCGTCGAGATCCGACCGGCTGCCGTCGAGCACGCTGGACACCGTCGCCAGGCGGTTCTGGAACGAAACGATCTGGGCGTTGCTGTCGCGCAGCACGGTGACGAAGGTCTGCAGGTTGGCGATGACGTCGACGATGTTTCCGCTACCGTCGGCGAGGATCCGGCTCAGCCCGGAGAGCTGCTTGATGGTTTCCCGCAGCTTGTCTCCGTTGCCGTCGAGCGCGTCGGCGGTGCTCTCGATGAACCGCCCCACCGAGGTCCGCGACACCGTGCTGCTCGGGCCGAGATCTGTTGCCAGGCGGGTCAACTGGGCCTTGACTTCGTCCCACTCGATCGGCACCGCGGTGCGATCGGTGTCGATCACCGCGCCGTCGCGCATGGTGGGCCCACTGGGCGCCTCGTCGGATCCGTAGGCGGGGGCCAGTTGCACGTAGCGCGACCCGACCAGGTTCTGCGACACGATGACCGCTTTGGCATCGGCCGGGATCGGCACGTCGCGATCGACTCGAAGCGTCATCATCGCCTTGGTGCCCCGCGGGTCGATCGACTTGATGGTGCCGACCTTGACGCCTGCCACCCGCACGTCATCGCCCGGGTAGATCGCGGTCGCACTGGTGAAATATGCGGTGATGGTGGTGGGCTTGAGCACGGTGTTGCGCACCAACAGCACCGCTGCCGCACCGACCAGCACGGCGAGCAGCGCGGCGACGACCGCGGTGACCCGCTTACGCGGCATCATGGCTGCCCCCAGCGCTCATAGGGCTGTGGAACCCCGTTGTACGGGAATGGGATCTCGGCCCGCGGGCCGGCGTTGTCCGGTGGCTGCCCGGCATCGGTGCCGCGGCGGAAGCCCAGCGCGTAGTCGAAGAACGGCTGCAGGATCTGCCCCGGGTTCAGGTTGGCGACGAAGGCGTTATAGAAGAATCCGCCGTTGACCGCCTCGGCCTGGGTCACCTGGAACTTCGCCAGACCAGCCATCGCCTTGCCGATGTTGTCGTTGTTGCGCTGCAGCATCTCGGTCACCGAGTTGAGCTTCTCCAGCGCCGGGGCCAACTCAGCCTCGTTATCGGCCACCAGACCGGAGAGCTGCTGGGACAGCGCGGAGGTGTTGGCCAGCAGGTTGGCGATGGCGTAGCGGCGCTGCTCAAGGACACCGAGCAGTTCGTTGGCATTGAGGATCAGGGTGTTCACCTGCTGGCTGCGCTCGGACAGGATCTTGGTGACCTGTGCGGCGCTCTTGAGCAGGCCGCTGAGCGACTCGTTGCGCTCGTTGAGGGCCTTGGAGATCCGGCTGATCCCCTCGAAGGTGGGCGAGAGCTGCGGAGCCAGCCGGTCGATCGTGGTCGACAGGGTATCCAGCGACTGGTTGAGCGCCCGGGTGTCGGTGTCGCGGGTGTTGGCGGTGAACTCACTGAGCGCATCCGACAGCGAATACGGGGCGCCGGTGCGCGACAGCGGGATCACATCGGAGGACCTCAGCGTTCCCTGACCATCGGACTCCAGAGTGAGCAGCCGCTGGCCCAGCAGGGTCCCGGTGCGGATGTGGGCAGTGGTGTCGGCCCCGAGGCGCACGTGGCCGTTGACCATGAAGGTCACCAGCACCCTGCCCTTCTCCAATGCCACGTCGGAGACGGTGCCCACCGTGACGCCGGACACCTTGACGTCATTGCCCGCCGAGAGGCCGCCGGCTTCGGTGAACAGAGCCTGATGGCGAATCGATGTCGCCAGGGTCCACAGTCGCTGCGGCTGCAGGCCTACAGAGATCACGAGCACGATGAGGACGATGCCGATGATCCCGGACCGGATGAGGTTAGAACCGCGGTATTTCAGCATTAGGGCTCTGCACACCTCCCCGTGTGCTGCATCAACCAGGGGAAGTAGGCGGTGCGGCCCTGCAGGTCGGTGACCCGGAACGACATCCCGCACAGGTACTGGTTGATCCAGCTTCCGTAGGAGCCCAGCCGCACCAGCTTGCGGTAGTTCTTCGGCGCCTTCTGCAATGCGATGTCCAGCGTCGCTTTGTCATCGTCGAGGATCGGGGCAAGCCGGGCGAGCTGGTCGACGGTGCCCGCCAGCGGCGCGCGGGCCTCGGTGAGCAGGTCGGCCAGCGACGCGCTGCCGGCGTCGAGTGCGCTGATCGCATCGCCTATCGGATCTTTGTCCTGGGCCAGACCGGTAACGAGTTTTTCCAGCCCGTCAACCGCGCCGGAGAACTTGTCGCCGTCGACGGCGATGGTGGCCAGCACGGTGTTGAGGTTGTCGACCAGCTGCTGCACGGTCTGACTGTTATCGGCCAGCGCGTTGGAGAAGGCGGAGGTCTTGGAGAACAGCGACTCCAGGTTGCCGTCTTGGCCCTGCAGGATCGAGATGAGCGAGTTGGTGAGCCCGTTGACCGCCTGCGGATTCAGTCCCTGCACAAAGGGTTTCAGACCACCGAGCAACAGATCGAGGTCCAGCGCCGCTTCGGTGCGATCAACGGGGATCACCGAACCCGGCGGCGCGATATTCGTCGACCCCGGGCTGTCCAGCAGTTCCAGGTACCGATCGCCGACGAGGTTGAGGTAGCGCACCGCGGCTTTGGTGCCCGAGGTGAGCGCGATGCCGCTGTCGGCGGCGAAGCCCACGACAACGCTGTTGTCCGGTTGCAGTTTCACACTGCTGACCGAACCGACCCGCACGCCGGCGACCTTCACCGCGTCGCCCGACTTCAGGCTGGAGGCGTCGGCGAAGACCGCGGAATACTTGCTCTCCGCACCGCCGCGGTACTGCCCGAAGATGGCGAACAGCGCGAAGGTCACCATCAGCATCACCGCGGCGAAGATGCCGACCTTTATCGAGGTACTGCGCAGCGACCTCATCCTCCCGGCTGACCAATCTGCGCGGTGTTGCGCGGCGGGCCGGCCAGCGGGCCGAACAGCGCCTGCTTGAGGCCGTCGGAGTTGAGCAGGATGCCCTGATTGCCATACTGCGCCTGGTTGGCCCCGATGTCGGTCACCACATACGGCGGACGCACCTCATATCCGACGTTGGGCAGATCGGTGCACTGCGGGCCGCCCTTGGCCGCGACCTTGGGCAGGTTGTCCGGGTAACGGTAGCGCTCGCGGCCGAGGAAGAAGCCCTGCAGCAGAACCGCACCCGGCACCGGAAGACCGGGGCCCATGGCCAGCGGCAGCAGACCGCCCAGACCGCAGGTGAGAGCCGGGTTGTACTGGTTGGTCAGGTCGGTGGTGGGCGCCAGCAGGTGCACGGCGTCGGTGAGGTTGGCGCGGTTCTCGGCGATGACCTCGGTGCCGATGTCGGCCAGGCCGATCGCGCTGACAAGCAGCGCATCAAGGCTGGCCTGCTCGTCGACGACCGTGCCACCGATGCGTGCGGTGTTGTCGATCGTGGCCAGCAGATCAGGAGATGCGTCGGCGAAGGCATCGAACACCGTCGGGGAGATCGCCAGGACCGAGTTCAGGTTCTCCAGTGCCGGGTTGAGTTTGATCAGCGCGCTGTCGAGGTCGACCAGGGACTGGCCGAACTTGTCACCGCGGCCGTTGAGCGATTTCGCGAACGCGCCCAGGGTCTGGTTCAGCTTGGCCGGTTCGACCTTGGAGAGCACCGACACCAACTGCTCGAAGACGGTGTTGAGTTCGACGGTGACGTTGTCCCCTCCGGTGATCACCGTGCCGGCCTGCAACGAGGCGGGCGACGGCGCAGCCGGGGAGATCAGTTCGACGAACTTCGAGCCGAATACCGTCGAGGAGGTGATCTCGGCACTGACGTTGGCCGGAATCGCGTCCACCGATGCGGGGTCGATGGCCAGGTGCAGAGCCGCGCCGCCGTCGGGCAGCGCCTCGATGGACTCCACCTTTCCAACCTGGGCGCCGTTGATTTTGACCTTGGCGTCGGGGTTCATCACCAGACCCGCGCGGTCGGCCAGCACAGTCACCGGAATGCTGTTCTTGAAGCTGTCCTGAAACAGCGCGACGGCGACGGCGACGATGGCGGCCAGTGCGATCACTGTCAGCAGGCCGGCCAGCGGGCGTGTGGAACTTCGGGTCACTCCCACTCCCCTAGCCGGCCAAGTTGAAGTTGCCGTTGGAACCGTAGATCGCAAGCGACACAAGCAATGTCACCGACACGACCACGATCAGGGAGGTCCGCACCGCGTTGCCCACCGCAACGCCCACACCCGCGGGGCCGCCGCTGGCGAAGTACCCGTAATAGGTGTGGATCAACAGAATGGTTATCGCCATCAACACCGCCTGCAGGAATGACCACAGCAGGTCCAGCGGGTTGAGGAAGGTGGTGAAGTAGTGGTTGTACAGGCCACCGGACTGGCCGAACAGCACCGTCGTGACGAACTCGCTCGCCAGGAACGACAGGATGACCGCGATCGAGTACAGCGGCGTGATGGCGATCATCCCGGCCGCCAGTCGCGTTGAC
>JAIOQK010000409.1 GCA_021413425.1 Mycobacterium sp. | reverse complement strand
CACACCGTGCACCAGCGGACCCTCCGGACCGATGACCACGAGGTCGGCCCGCAGTTCGGCGGCCAGCGCGCAGACATGCTCGGGCGAGGAGATGTCGATGTCGTACTGCTCGGCCAGCACGGCGGTGCCGGCGTTACCGGGTGCGATCGCCAGGTACCGGACTCCCTCGTCCCTGCGCAACGCGGTCAGCAAAGCATGTTCGCGGGCACCGGATCCGATCACGAGGACGCGCACAGCGACACCCTAGATCACGGCCGGATTGAGGATGCTCGGCGCGATGGCCTACACCTTCTTCCTCTTCGCGATGACCTTCTCCACCACGTTGTTGAAGGTCGAGCCGAGCGGGAAGCCGACGTAGTGGGTGATGAACAGCGCCATCTCCCGCAGTTCGGCGGCGCTGAGTTCCTCGTTGTGCAGCGCGGCGTTGACCTGGATCTCAGCCAGGTCCGGCAGGCCCAGCGCAGTCACCACCGACAGCGTCATGATCCGTTTGTCGCGCATGCCCAACCCCGGGCGGCTCCAGATGTCGGCGAACAGATGATCGACGGTGAGCGCGAAGAAGTCCCCCGGCATGTCCGGCATCTCCCAGCCGTACACCTCGTTCATCTTGGCCAGGCCTTTGCGGCGCACCTCGTCCATGCCCGAGTCCTTCTTGCCAGCGTCCATCGCTTACTCCTTCTCGTGTGGCACGCCGAGGCCGGCGGCGAGGTTGCGCAATGCCACCGCGGCGAGCGGCAGGTCCACATCCAGCGAATCCCCCAGCGCGAGGGCAAGACCGAGGTCCTTCTCGCCCAGCGCCCGGGTGTGGGTGAACGTGTCGTACAGCCAGTGGCCCGGCTCGAGGTCGTGGGTGTTGTCGCGCACCATCACCGCGCCGGGACCACCGCTGATGGCATCGGTGTGACGCACCACCCGGCCCAGCGCCTGAATGTCGAGGCCCGCACTCTCGGCCAGCCTCATCGCCTCGGCGGCGGCGGCGAAGGAGGTGAAGGTGAGCATGTTGCGGGCCAGCTTCATCCGGGTACCCGCGCCGGGTTCGCCGGCATGGATCACCAGCGACGCCCACTGCTTGAACACCGGCTTGACACGCTCGTAGACCTCCCGCGGTGCACCCACCATGGTCGCCAACTCACCCCGCTCGGCTCCGGCCGCTCCACCACTGACCGGGGCGTCGATGACGTGGATGCCGTGCGGGGCGAACTCGGCGGCGAGTTCGGCCGCGGTGGAGTCCGCGATGGTGGAGTGAATCGCGACGACGGTGCCGGGTGACGCATGGCGGGCCAGTTCGGCGACCACCTCTCGCACCTGGGCGTCGTCGAGGACCGTCACGCTGATGACGTCGGCCGCCGCAACCTCGGCCACGTCGGCGGCCACGGTCGCGCCGGCGTCGGCGAACGCGGCCGCGGCATCGGGTCGCACGTCGTACACGATCAGCCCACCGGGCCAGCCGACCAGCCGCCTGGCCTTCGGGGCACCCATGTTGCCCAGGCCGATGTATCCCAACCGCGCCTCGCTCATGAGCGGATGATCTGCCCGCCGTCGACGTTGAAGATCTGGCCGGTGATCCACCGGGCCTCGTCGGAGAGCAGGAACAGACACATGCCGACGAGGTCGTCGGGTTGGCCCATTCGGCTCAGCGGAATGTTCTTGACGATGTCGGCCACCATCTCCTGTGGCGTGGTGGTGCGGTTGGCCTCGGTGTCGATCGGACCGGGCGCGATGGCGTTGATCCGGATGTTCATGCCGCCCAGTTCGCGGGAGAGCTGCTGGGTGAGGCCGTTGATGCCGACCTTGGCGAGTCCGTAGTAGTTGGCATACAGCCATGCCGCGGTTGAGGATTGATTGATGATCGCCCCGCCGCCGCGCTTGGCCATCTTCCGGTACACCGCCCGGGTGCAGGCCAGCGCGCCGTCGAGGTTCACACTCATGAACTTCTTGTAGTAGTCCCAGTCAACGGTGATGAGGAAGTCCAGTTTCATGCCGCCGAAGATGGCGGCATTGTTGATCAGGTAGTCGATACCGCCGAACTCGGCCAGGGTGCGGTCGGCCATCGCCTTGGCCGACTCCGGATCGGAGACGTCCACCGGCACGGCGATCGCGGTTCCGCCCTCGGCAACGATTCCGGCGGCCACGCGCTCAGCGCCGTCGGTGTTGATGTCAGCGACGACCACCGCCGCGCCCTCCCGGGCGAGCGACTCGGCGTACGCCTGCCCGATACCGCCGCCGGCGCCGGTGACTATTCCCACCTTGTCGTCAAAGCGTGCCACGTCGTCTCCCTACATCGCTGTCGCGATCGCCTTGAGTTCGAGGTACTCCTCGAATCCGGCGATGCCCATCTCCCGGCCGATTCCGGACTGCTTGTATCCACCGAACGGTATGTCGGCGGAGTACCAGACCCCACCGTTGACGTTGACCGTTCCGACCCGCAGACGCGAAGCCGCCGCCTGGGCGCGCTGCGGGTCGCCGCTGAACACCGTGGCGGATAACCCGTAGGGCGAGTCGTTGGCGATCCGGATTGCGTCATCGTCGCCGTCGTGAGCGATGACCGTCAGCACCGGGCCGAAGATCTCCTCGCGGGCCACCCGCGCGTCATTGGTCAGGCCAGCCACCACCGTCGGCTCGATGAAGAAGCCGCGGTCGCGGTCGGCGGGACGGCCGCCGCCGCAGGCGAACCGGCCGCCCTCGGCGATCGCGAGATCGAGATAGGACCCGATCCGGTCGCGTTGGCGCTCGGAAATCACAGGGCCGCAAATGGTTCCGGGGTCGGTGGGATCACCGGGTCTGATGCCGGACATGGTGGCTGCCGCGGCCTCAACCGCCTCGTCGTAGCGCGCCCGCGGCACGACGAGGCGAGTGGTGATCGCGCAGCCCTGGCCGGCGTGCATGGAAGCGGTGAAGCCGGCCATCGAGCAGGCCGCTGCAAGATCAGCGTCGTCGAGGATCAGGAATGCCGACTTGCCCCCGAGTTCGAGGAATACCTTCTTGATGGTGGCCGCGCCGGCCGCCATCACGGCACGCCCGGTCGCCGTGGAGCCGGTGAACGACACCATATCGACCCGGGGATCGCTGGACAGCATCGCGCCGACGGCGTGGTCATTGGAGGTGACAATGTTGAGCACGCCGGGCGGCAGGTCGGTGTGCTCGGCTGCCA
>JAIOQK010000012.1 GCA_021413425.1 Mycobacterium sp. | reverse complement strand
CCCGACGACTCCGACCCCGACGACTCCGACTCCGACGACTCCGACTCCGACGACTCCGACTCCGACGACTCCGACTCCGACGACGCCGACCCCGACGACGCCGACCCCGACGATCACCGCGGCATACGCACCCGGCGAGGTCCTCATCGGGTGGAATCCCGGTGCCAGCGCCTTCGGTCGGTCCCAGGCACTGGCGGTCATTCAGGCCAAGGTGCTCGACAAACTCGGCACGCAGGCGATGCTGAAGGCCGATCAGGGCATCTATCGCCTGCAGGTCCCCGGTGGCACCGAGGCTGCGATCAAAGCGCTGTCCAACAACCCGGCCGTGGCCTTCGTCGAACCGAACTACCTGGTGACGACCGGCGCCATCGCGCAGGACTCCTACTACACCAGCGGCGCCCTGTGGGGTATGACCAGCGATGACAGCCCGGTGGCCTACGGCCCAGCAGGCACCACCAACCAGTTCGGCTCCGGCGCCGAGGAGGCCTGGGGCCTGGGCTATACCGGCTCACGCGGTGTGGTGGTGGCCGTCCTCGATGAGGGCGTCCAGATCACCCATCCCGACCTGGTCGGCAACATCTGGGTGAACCCGGGCGAGGTGGCCGGCGACGGCGTCGACAACGATGCCAACGGCTTCATCGACGACGTCAACGGCTGGGACTTCTACTACGACGACAGCACGGTGTACGACGCCGGCGAGGACGCCCACGGAACCCACGTCGCGGGCACGATCGGCGCGCTGGGCGGTAACAGCACCGGTGTGGCCGGGGTGAACTGGAACGTCACGATCATCCCCACCAAGTTCCTCGGACCGCAGGGCGGTTACATCTCCGACGCGGTGGCCGCGGTGAACTACCTCACCGACCTCAAGGCGCGCTACAACATCGATTTGGTTGCGGTGAACAACTCGTGGGGCGGCGGTGGCTACAGCAGTGCGCTGCACAGTGCCATCAATCGTGCGGCCAAGGCGGACATCCTGTTCGTCGCGGCGGCGGGTAACTCGACCGCCAACAACGACATAACGGCCTCCTACCCGAGCAACTACAGCTCGCTGCAGGCCACAGCGACCGAGTCGGCCGCCTCCTACGAGTCGGTGATCGCGGTGGCCTCGATCACCTCCACCGGCGCGCTATCGTCGTTCTCCAGTTATGGCGCGACTACCGTGGACCTGGCCGCACCCGGTTCGGGTATCTGGAGTTCGGTGCCCGCCAACTCCTATGCCAGCTACAGCGGCACGTCGATGGCCACGCCCCATGTGACCGGTGCGCTCGCGCTGTACGCGTCGTACAACACCGCCGCGAACGCCGCCGGTCTGCGCAGCGCGATCCTGGGCAATACCAAGACCACCACGTCGCTCGCGGGCAAGACCGTAACCGGCGGAAGGCTCAGCCTGGAGGGGTTGTTCAGTGCCGTGGCAGCCCCGCCGACGGTGTCGATCGCTGACGCCAGGGTGGTTGAAGGCAACGGCAGTACGTCAATTGCGACGTTTGCGGTGACGCTATCGGAGGCGTCTGCCTCGCCGGTGACGGTGAACTATGCGACCGCCAACGGATCGGCTACGGCCGGGACAGACTACGTCGCCGGCTCGGGCACCGTCACCTTCGCCGCGGGGGAGATCTCCAAGACGGTCGGCGTTGGAGTCATCGGTGACAGCGCCGTGGAGTCGGACGAGACATTCACAGTGGCGTTGTCTGGTCCATCGGGGGCGACGCTGTCGCGGTCGGTGGCGACCGGAACGATCGCCAACGACGATGTGGTGTCCACGCCTGGGGCGACCTACGACCCGACGATCGTGAGCGTGTCGGCTCCGATCACCTCCACGCGCAACCGCAACAACACGGTGTCGGTCACGGTGGGCAACCTCGGTAATACCGCTGTGCAGGCGAGCGTGTCGCTGAGCTCCACCGGCGGAACCCCCGGCCCGACCACGACGGTTCTGGTTCCGGCGGGCGGCAGAGTGACCACCACCATCACATGGAAATCACCCAGCTTCCGTGGCACCTACACGTTGACGGCGACGACGCGGGTGGTGAACACGTCCCTCACCGATGCTGATCTGTCCAACAACTCCAGGTCGGTGAGCGTCACCATCAGGTAGCGCCCGCGGGCGCCTTGTTAGAGTCGCGTCGAGGAGTTTGCTCCGACCGCGGTGGTTCGGGTGCACAACCGATGACAACAAGGGACGTGATTATGGCCGGGCCTGCTGAGGGCGAATATCCGCGCGGGCACGCCACACTGCCGGTCCGTGATATCGGACGGTTGCTGTTGACCTGCGAGGACCGCTCCGGCCTGGTAGCCGCCATCACGTCATTCCTGGCTGAGGCCGGGGCCAATATCGTCTCGCTGGATCAACACTCCACCCAGCAGACCGGTGGCACCTTCATCCAGCGCACGATCTTCCACCTACCCGGCCTGGCCGCCGCCCGCGCCGACCTGGAACGGGACTTCGCGCAGCGGGTGGCGGAGCCGTTCGGCATGGACTTCCGGCTGACGGAGGCCGCCAAGCCCAAGCGGGTCGCGGTGCTGGCCTCGATCGAGGACCACTGCCTGCTCGATCTGCTGTGGCGCAACCGCCGCGGCGAACTGGACATGTCGGTGGTGATGGTGATCTCCAACCACGCCGACCTGGCCGAACAGGTGCGCCCGTTCGGGGTGCCGTTCATCCACATCCCGGCCACCAAGGACATCCGCGACGAGGCCGAGCAGCGCCAGCTCGACCTGCTTCGCGGCAACGTAGACCTGGTGGTGCTGGCGCGGTACATGCAGATCCTCACTCCGCGTTTCCTCGAGGAGGTGGGTTGTCCGCTGATCAACATCCACCACTCGTTCCTGCCGGCGTTCATCGGCGCCGCGCCGTACCGCCGCGCGAAGGAGCGCGGGGTCAAACTCGTCGGCGCCACAGCGCATTACGTCACCGCAGACCTCGATGAAGGTCCCATCATCGAACAGGATGT
>JAIOQK010000359.1 GCA_021413425.1 Mycobacterium sp. | reverse complement strand
TGCCAACGTCACCATCATCGAAAGGCTGTGAAACCGCCCTCAGTGGTCGTGGATGATGACCCCGCGAATGATGTTGCCGGCCAACATGTCGTCGTAGCCGGAGTTGATGTCGTTCAGCTTGTACTCGTGGGTGACCGTCTCATCGAGTAGCAGCTTGCCCTCGCGGTAGAGGCTGAGCAGCCGCGGGATGTCCGAACGCGGATTGGCCTGACCGTAGAGGCTGCCCAGGAGCCGCTTCTGGAACAGCGTGAACATCGCCATCGGCAGGGTGGGCGTCACATCAGCCATCGCCGCGATCCCGGTCAGCACCACGGCCCCGCCCTTGCGGATGATGTCGAGAGCTTCGCCGATCATCGGACCCTCCACGACGCCCACGGTGAGGATCGCCGAGTCCGCCATCACCCCGCGGGTCAGTTCCGCCACCAGTGCTGTTGCCTCCGCCATTGAGGTGGCGAAGTGGGTGGCACCCAGCTCGAAGGCTTTATCGCGCTTGTCCTCGACGAGTTCGACCACGACGATCTTCTCCGCACCGGCCAACCGGGCGCCCTGCACCGCACCGCTGCCCACGCCCCCGAAACCGATCACGACGACGGTGTCACCCGGTTGCACATCGGCGGTGTTGACCGCCGACCCCCATCCGGTGGTGATCCCGCAGCCGAGCAGGCACGCCCGAGACAGCGGCAAGTCATCGTCGATCTTGACCAGGGAGGCCTCCGACACCGTGCCGAAGGGCGCGAAGGTCCCGAGCAGCAACGCCACACCCACATCGGTGCCGTCGGCCAGATGCCTCCGGTAGGTGCCGTCCAGTTGGGTGCCGTTGAGGATCATCGCCCCGAGGTCGCAGAGGTTGGACTGTCCATTGGCACAGAACCGGCACCGGCCGCACGCCGGCAGAAAGGAGGCCACGACGTGGTCGCCCCGTTGCAGGCCCCGAACGCCCGGTCCGACCTCCTGAACGATTCCGGCACCCTCATGCCCGCCGATGATCGGCAGCGGCGCCGGGAAGTCGCCGGTCCGGACGTGGTGGTCGGAGTGGCACAGTCCGGTGGCCTCGAAGGACACCAGAACCTCACCCTCCTGCGGGCCGTCGAGGTCGACCTCCTCGATACTCCAGTCCCCGTTCACTTCCCACAGCACAGCCGCATTCATCTTCATGGGGCGAGTTTAGGAAGCCGGGCCAGGAGTTAACGGCCTAACCGGCGATTTCGGTGCGCAGAAAGTGACCGATACTGAACCGCTCGAAGGTGCGCCGGCGCTCCCCCGGCAATTCCGGCAGAGCCTGGGTTGAGTCGATCAGTTCGGGGGAGACGACGTGGAAGGTCTGTCCCTTGCTGATGATGTCGGCCTCGCCGGTGGTCATCACATTGCGCACCCAGTCCACCTGGGTGCCGTAGGGCAGGGGGATGAGAAGGTGGCTGCCGACCCGGTCGGCCACGATCGGGGTGTGATACCGCTTCCCGGAGCGCCGACCGGTGTGTTCGATGATCGAGGCATACCAGTAGCTTTTGCCGGCCAGTCGCAGCATCAGCGGGTTGAGCAGGTATTTGTTCGACGTCCGGATCAACGTCTGAAACGGTGCGGGCCAAGTTTCCGGCGCGATCCCCATACCTCGACGCTACGCGCCTTCAGTCGATGAGCGCGGTCGCGGCCTGCAGGTGCTTGATGGCTTCGCTGACGATGCCGTCGATGAGTTGCGCGCACGTCGGCAGATCTTCGATGATGCCGGCCACCTGACCCGACGCCAGCACGCCCGCATCAGTGCTGCCGTCGACCAGTCCGGCCTTGAGCAGCATCGGGGTGTTGGCCGCCATGATCACCTGCGACCAGGACAGGTCTTTGCCGCGCCGCATGGCCAGTCCGTCGCGGATCATCGAGGTCCACGACATCTGCGACATTTTCTTGAACTTCGCCGCATTGATGACGGCCGCTGTGAATCCCCTCACCGGTGAGCCGCTTTCGAGCTTCTCGACCAGGCCTGTGCGCAGCACGCGGTGCGGAATCCCGTCGACCCGGGTGGATACCACCGTTCCGGTCAGATCGGCCTGCAGGTATCTCTTCTTGACCTCGTCGGGCACGGTGGAATCCGAGGTCAACAGGAACCGCGTGCCCATCGCCACTCCGGCGGCACCGTAGGACAGTGCGGCCGCCAGGCCGCGGCCGTCGAAGAAACCGCCCGCGGCGATCACCGGGATGTCAGTACCCTCGAGTGCGTCGAGCACTGAGGGCAGCAGCAGAGTGGTCGGAACCGGTCCGGTGTGGCCGCCGCCTTCGCCGCCCTGCACTATCACCGCGTCGGCACCCCAGCCCGCCACCTTGCGGGCGTGCTTGGCCGCACCCACCGACGGAACCACCAGGGAACCGGCTTCCTTGAGTGCCGCGATCAGTTCCGGCTTGGGTGCCAGCGCGAAGGACGCCACCTTCACTCCCTCGCGGATCATCAACTCGACCCGGTCGCCGGCGTCGGCGGCGTCGGCGCGGATGTTGACTCCGAAAGGGCGGTCGGTGGCCGATTTCACCTTGGCGATCCCGGTAGCCAACTCGTCGATCGTCATCGTCGCCGCGGCCAGGATTCCCAGCCCACCGGCATTCGCGGTCGCCGACACCAGTCGGGCTCCCGCGACCCACCCCATCCCCGTCTGCACCACCGGATGCTCGATACCGACCATTCGGGTCAGCGCTGTCTGGATTCTCATACCTTTACTTCCTTATCACGCAATGCCTTCGGATCGATCCTCTCCCGGATCAGCGTCAATTCCTCAGCGTTGGGCAGCCGCGTCTGCTTCGCGTCGCCGAGACCTGCCACCTCGAAGCCGGTGTTTTCGCGCACCTCGTCGGGCTCAACGCCCGGATGCAGCGACAGTGCCCGCATGGTGTGGTCCGGGCCGCCGAAGTCGAAGACCCCGAGGTTGCTCACCACCCGGAAGACGTCGACGAACCGGTAGGCGGGGTTGGCCGGATCCACCTTATTCCAGCCGATTCCGGACACCACGTCGACGTGATCGCAGAACACCCGCGGGGAATGGTTGCCCACCCAGTAACTGGTGGCGTGATTGATCGTGTTGCCGGGTGCGCCGCGGACTCCGAACATCTGGCGGGTTGGATGCTGCAGAGGCCCGAATGCCGAGAGATTCTGGTTGCCGTAACGGTCGACCTGGTTGGCGCCCATCACGACGTGACGCCGACCCCAGGCCAGAGTTTCGAAGACCCGGCCGAACGGCATCCACCCCTCGACTGCCCCCGCGCCGCCGATCGCCGGGGTGTCGGCCAGCAGTTGAGCTTCCCCGTCGCTCAGCAGGATGTCCGGAGCGAAGGTCAGGCGCGCAAGCCGCGCTCCGATCGACACCATGGTGGTCATCGGGCTGACCATGATTTCGCCCGCGTCGCGGAACAACTCCGCGCATGCGACGGCGCAGACCTCGGCTCGCGACACTGCGATCATGACGTCCCCTGCTCGGCGAATCGGCGAACCGCGGCCTGATAGTCCGCTTCGCTGCCGGACAGATAGGTGGCGACGAATTGCGCCCAGGTGGCATCCTCGGCCGCGGCGGCCGCATAGTGCCGCTGAAACTTCTCGTCGCGTCCGTAGTCCGGCATGTTGGTGGTGAAGTGAGCGCCGCCCGGTGCTTCGACGACGTGGTCGACCATCATCCGGTTGACCAGCAGAGCCTGCGGTGCAACGGCTTTCACGAGCTCCTCGGTGGATACGACCCGCTCTACTGACAGGTATCTGCGGTCGGCTGCCATCAGGAAAAGATCGTCGAAGTACGGGTCTATGCCGGTGTAGGCGGCGTTGCCGTGCCTGTCACCCAGATTGAGATGGGCGAATGCGGCGTCGAGGCGCAATGCGGGCATGGCGATCAGTTCCTCGAAACCATCACCGGTCGGATAGGGGGAGCGCACGGTCTGCAACTCGCCGTCCCAGAAGTCCGGTACCGAACTGCCCAGTCCGGCGCGGGTCGGAAGGAACGGAAGTCGCTGCGCGGCGGCCTGCAGACCGCAGCGCAACATTCCCTCGTCCATCTCGCGGGCCACCACCGCGCCGGTGGTGCGGGCCCGTGAGAACCACGGGTCGTAGAACGGGGGGGAGTCCAGTGAGACGAATCCGTAGTAGACCTTCGCCACCTTGCCCGCCGAACAGAGCAGGCCAAGATCGGGCCCGCCGTAGGTCACCACGGTCAGGTCGGTGACCGCGGTGCGCAGCAAGGCCCGGACGAACGCCATCGGATTGCGTCGCGAGCCCCAGCCGCCGATGCCGATCGTCATCCCGCTGTCGATTTCGGCGACCGCCTCGTCGAGGGTGGTGCGCTTGTCTCTCAAGGCTTCTCCGACCTACTTCTCGGACTTGGTCGTGCCGGCGAAATCGTCGCGCAGCTCATCGGAGACGCCGGAGAGGTTGAGTTCGAAGGTGAAGCCCTGCTCCATCCGGTAGCTGGCGTTGACTCGCTGGGGGTCGATGAGATTCAGCGCCTCCTTGGCCGCGCGGATCACCCGGGTGTCCTTGCCGGCGATGTCGCGGGCTACCCGCAGGGCGGCTTCGTCAAGATCTGCTCTGGGCACCACCTCGTGCACCGAACCGAACTGGTGCAGCGTCGCGGCGTCGACGGTCGCCGCGGTGAAGAACAGCCGCCGCATCATGTGTTGGGGAACCAGCCGCGACAGGTGCGTGGCGGCGCCCAGTGCGCCGCGTTCGACCTCGGGAAGGCCGAACACCGCGTCATCGGAGGCGACGATCACGTCGGAGTTGCCGACCAGGCCGATGCCACCGCCGACGCAGAAGCCGTTGACGGCCGCGACGACCGGCACCGCACACTCGTAGACCGCCTTGAATGCCGCGAAGCAGCCGCGATTGGCGTCGATCAAGGCGGTGAAGCCGGATGTGCGCTGCATCTCCTTGATGTCCACGCCGGCGTTGAACCCGCGGCCCTCGGCTCGAAGGATCACCACGTGGGTGGCCATATCGCGGCCGGCGTCGGTGATGGCGTCGGCGAGGGCGAACCACCCCTTCGACGGGATCGCGTTCACCGGCGGGTAGTCGACCGTCACCGCGAAGATGCCGGGTTCGACGGTGGCGGACGTGATCGACATGGAACTCCCTGGCGGCCGGTCGGAACCTAAGCAAGCACTTGCTTGGTACGCTAGCACAGTGACAGACGCCCCCTTCAGCCTCGGTCTCACCGGCAAAACCGTCCTGGTGACCGGTGGTGTGCGCGGTGTCGGCGCCGGTATCAGCGCGGTGTTCGCCGGGCAGGGTGCGACGGTGGTGACCTGTGCCCGCCGCCCGGTCGAGGGCCTGTCCTATGAGTTCCACGGCTGCGACGTCCGAGACCCCGACGCGGTGGCCGCCATGGTCGCGGCCGTTGTCGAACGCCACGGCACCCTCGATGTGGTGATCAACAACGCCGGCGGGTCACCGCACGCGTTGGCCGCCGACGCCTCGCCGCGGTTTCATCAGAAGATCATCGAGTTGAACCTGCTGGGCATGCTCCACGTGTCGCAGGCGGCGAACGCGGTGATGCAGCAGCAACCGCGGGGCGGGTCGATCGTCTCAATCTCCAGCGTCAGCGGACGCCGGCCCTCCCCCGGCACCGCCGCCTACGGTGCGGCGAAGGCCGGGGTGGACAGCCTGACCGCCACGCTGGCGGTGGAATGGGCGCCCAAGGTGCGGGTGAATGCGGTGGTCGCAGGGATGGTCGCCACCGAGCAGATCGAACTCTTCTACGGCGACGCCGACTCGCAGGCCGCGGTGGCGGCCACCGTCCCGCTGGGCCGGCTCGCCGAGCCGAGCGAAATCGGTTGGGCAGCTGCCTTTCTCGCATCCGACGCGGCGTCGTATATCAGCGGAGCCAGCCTCGAGGTGCATGGCGGCGGCGAGCCGCCGCCGTACCTGGCGGCCTCGGACGCCAACAAGAAATAAGGAGACACCATGGGATTGGTCGATGGTCGTGTCGTCATCGTCACCGGCGCAGGGGGCGGAATCGGACGCGCGCATGCGCGCGCGTTCGCCGCCGAGGGCGCTCGGGTGGTCGTCAACGACATCGGTGTCGGACTCGACGGGTCACCGGCCGGCGGCGGCAGCGCCGCGCAGTCCGTCGTGGACGAGATCCGGGCAGCCGGCGGCGAAGCCGTCCCCAGTGGCGCCAATGTCGCGGACTGGGACGAGGCGGCCGGGTTGATCCAGACCGCCGTCGACGCCTTCGGCGGACTCGACGTCCTGGTCAACAACGCCGGCATCGTCCGTGACCGGATGATCGCCAACACCAGCGAGCAGGAGTTCGACGCCGTCGTCGCCGTCCACCTCAAGGGACATTTCGCGACCACCCGGCACGCGGGCGCCTACTGGCGGGGACTGTCGAAGGAGGGTCGGGCGGTCGACGCCCGGATCATCAACACCAGTTCCGGGGCAGGGCTTCAGGGCAGCGTCGGGCAGGGCAACTACAGCGCCGCCAAGGCCGGCATTGCCGCGCTGACCCTGGTGGCCGCCGCCGAGATGGGCCGCTACGGGGTAACGGTGAACGCGATCGCCCCATCGGCGCGCACCCGGATGACCGAGACGGTGTTCGCCGAGATGATGGCCGCCCCCGATGCGGGTTTCGACGCGATGGCACCGGAGAACATCTCACCGCTGGTGGTCTGGCTCGGCAGCGCCGAGTCCGCGGACGTGACCGGGCGGGTGTTCGAAGTGGAGGGCGGCATCATCCGTGCGGCGGAGGGCTGGCAGCACGGGACGCAGGTGGACAAGGGTGCCCGCTGGGAACCCGGTGAACTCGGCCCCGTCGTGCGGGGACTGCTGGCGCAGGGCCGGCCACCGGTGCCGGTCTACGGCGCCTGAGCACTGACCTACGGGTCGCAGATGACCACCGGGATGCGCCGGTCGGTCCAGGACTGGTAATCGTCGAAGCTGGAGTACATCTGCGTCATCTTCGGCCAGTACTGCGTCCGCTCATCCTCGGTGGCATCCCGGGCTGTCAGGTGCAGCACCTCATCTTTGATCTGCACCGACACCTTCGGGTCGGCTTTGAGGTTCAGGTACCACATCGGATTGGTGGCCGCGCCGCCCTGCGATGCGATCAGCACGATGCGATTGCCCTCACGCAGAAACAGCAGTGGGCTCACCCTCGGTTCGCCGGTTTTGCGGCCCGTGGTGGTGAGCAGCGCGACAGGGGCACCCTGGAGGAATTTGCCGCCCAGCTTGCCGTCGGTCTTCTTGTAGATCCAGGTGTTGGCCCGAGACATCCACTTGATGATGTGTTTGGTCCGCGGGGAGTTCAGGCCCTTCGGGGGCGGTTTGGCGGGCATCTGGGAGCTCCTAACGACTGTTGGGTGAAATCTAACCCGGATACCGGTGATGAGCCCGCCGGCGGGTGGGATGACGAAGGTCTCGTCCACATGCGCGGCTGCCCGCCGGCCGGCGAAGGCGATCGTCGTCAGCACGGTGTAGCGCGCCCGCACCTCGTCGCCGTCAATGCTGAATTCCGCCGGGGTGGTGGCCTGGACGATTCGGTACTGGGGGCCGCGAGTCAGGCTGCGGCGCAGATGTTTGCCCGAGAACCCGTTCTTCACCCCCTGTTCGACGCGGGTGCAGTCGGCGGCGAACGGCACGGAGTCGCCGTCATGGCTCACCAACGCGTCGATATAGGCCTGCGCGGCCGCGATCCGCTGCGCGTCGGTTGTGAAATCCGTACTCAGATCCGCTCGATGATGGTGCCGGTCGACAGCGCCCCGCCGGCACACATCGTGATCAGCGCCGTGCTCTGACCGGTGCGCTCCAGCTCGTGCAGCGCGGTGGTGATGAGCCGGCTTCCGGTGCTGCCGACCGGGTGTCCCAGTGCGATCGCGCCGCCGTTGACATTGACCCGGTCCATATCGGCGTTGTGGACCTGCGCCCAGCTGAGCACCACGGAGGCGAACGCCTCGTTGATCTCGACGAGGTCGATGTCACCGAGTTTCATGCCGGCCTTGGCCAGCACCCGCTCGGTGGCCTGGACCGGCCCGTCGAGGTGGTAGTAGGGCTCGGAGCCGACGAGCGCCTGGCTGACGATGCGTGCGCGCGGCGTTAAGCCTTGCGCTCGTGCCACGGACTCGTCCATCCACAGCACCGCGGCCGCACCGTCGGAAATCTGCGACGAGGTTCCCGCGGTGTGCATGGCACCGTCCATCACGGGCTTGAGCCCCGCTAGGCCCTCGGCGGTGGTGTCGCGCAGGCCCTGATCCCGGCTGACCATGTGCCGCTGCGCCGTCGGCTGCTTGTTCTCGTCGATCACCGGGGCCTCGATCGGGGAGATCTCCCGATCGAAGCGGTGCTCGTCCCAGGCGCGCTTGGCTTTCTGCTGGGAGATCAGCCCGAGGTGGTCGAGGTCGGCCCGGGTGATCCCGCGGCGCTTCGCGATGCGCTCGGCGGCGGTGAACTGGTCGGGC
>JAIOQK010000358.1 GCA_021413425.1 Mycobacterium sp. | reverse complement strand
GGGCACTTCCACACCGGGGCCCGCTGATGCCTCACTCCACCCGGCTGCTGGCCGTCGCCACCGCGGCGGCCGCCGCCCTACCAGGATGCGGGGTGTACATGTCCGACGTCGACGCGGTGTCCGACCCGCTGACACCGGAACAATCCCGCGCGCAAGTCGTCGACGCGGCCACCGAGATCGTGACGGCGCTGAACCTGCCGGTGCTGCGGACGGCGTTCTGGCGCGATTCCTGCAACGACGCGGGACTGCCGCCGTTTCACGGTCACGTGCGCATCACCTACCCACGGGCGGACACCTACGCCCGCTCCGATGCCGAGATCGCCGGCATGATCGAGCTGCTCGCAGCACGAGGATGGGCCGACAACCCCGACTTCCACAGCCACAGCCGGGCGGTCGTCAAGAACAGCGTCACCGCCGTCTTCCAGAATCAGAACGCGAGCGTGGTCGACCGGGCCATCGACGTGATCGGGGAATGCCGCGACATCACCACACCCAGCCAGTTAGACGACGATTCGGAGTGGATCACGCTTTCCTGAGCGCCACCCCGGCGTTCATCTCGGCGACACCCAATCCCCCCCGCCCGACCCCGCGGCGGTGCGATACTCGCCCCACCTGTACACGGCTGGATCAATCCGGGGAAGCGCGATCATGAGCAAAGTCAGAAAAACTCCAGCCCACGCCGCGGTGGCCGAGCAGACCGGCGGCGAGGACGTCCGCACCGGTCATCCCGGTGTGGAAGACGTCCGCACCGGGATGACGAAGGACGCCCTGCGCCGCGCCATCGAAGACCACCTGAGCTACTCGCTGGGCCGGCCGGCCGCGCTGCTGACGTCCCAGCACTACTACCATGCGCTGGCGCTGGCGGTCCGCGACCGGATGCAGAAGCGGTGGGGCGACACCACCCAGACCTACCTGGACCTCAGCCGCAAGGTCGCGGTCTACCTGTCCGCGGAGTTCCTTCTCGGGCCGCACCTGGGCAACAATCTGCTCAACCTCGGACTCGAGCACGAGGCCCGCGCGGCACTGGCGGAGTTGGGGCAGAACTACGACGAGGTGCTGGCGTGTGAGGAGGAACCGGGCCTGGGCAACGGCGGCCTTGGCCGGCTCGCGGCCTGCTACCTCGATTCGCTGGCCACCCTGCAGCGCCCGGCCGTCGGCTACGGGATCCGCTACGAGTTCGGCATCTTCGATCAGGAGATCCGCGACGGCTGGCAGGTGGAGAAGACCGACAACTGGCTCGACGAGGGCAACCCCTGGGAGATCGCCAAGCCGGAACTGAGCCAGGTGGTCAAGTGGGGCGGCCACACCGAGTCCTATACCGACGAACGCGGCGAGTACCGGGTTCGCTGGATCCCGCAGCGGCAGGTCAAGGGGATGTACTACGGCACCCCGATCCAGGGCTACGGGGTCAACACCTGCAACACCTTGGCGCTGTGGAGCGCACACGCGTTGCAGTCACTGGCGCTGGATGCGTTCAACGCCGGCGACTACTACCGCGCGATGGAGGATCAGGTGCAGTCCGAGACTGTCACCAAGGTGCTCTATCCCAACGATGAGCCGGAGGTCGGCAAACAGCTGCGCCTGCTGCAGCAGTACTTCTTTGTGTCTTGCTCGCTGCAGGACATCCTGCACCTGCTTGAGGACTTCGCCCAGTTGCCGGTGACGGAGCTGCCCAACCGGGTCGCCATTCAACTCAACGACACCCACCCCTCAATCGCCGTCGCAGAACTGATGAGGCTGCTGATCGACGAACGCGATCTGGAGTGGGATCAGGCGTGGCAGATCACCGTCGCCACACTGGGTTACACCAACCACACCCTGCTGCCCGAGGCCCTGGAGACCTGGCCGCTGGCCATGTTCGCCCGCTTCCTGCCACGACATCTGGAGCTCATATACGAGATCAACCGCCGCTTCCTCGATGAGGTGCGCGCGGCGTTCCCCGGCGATGAGGCACGGATCCGGCGGATGTCCATCATCGGCGAGGACGGCGACCGCACTATCCGCATGGCGTACCTCGCCACCGTCGGCAGCCATGCCATCAATGGTGTCGCGGCCATGCACTCCGAACTGGTGAAGACCACCATCCTCAAGGACTTCTGCGATATGTGGCCGGAGCGGTTCTTCAACAAGACCAATGGCGTCACCCCGCGCCGCTTCGTCGCCTTGGCCAACCCCGGATTGCGACAGTTGCTCGACGAGACCATCAGCGGCGACTGGCTCACCAACCTCACCCGACTACGCGAACTGGAGCCACTGGCCGATGATCCTGCGCTGCAGAAACGGTGGCGGGAGGTCAAGCGAGACAACAAGGCCCGCCTCGCCGATTACGTGCAGGCACACACCGGTGTGGATCTGAACCCGGACTGGATGTTCGACGTGCAGGTCAAACGGATTCACGAGTACAAGCGCCAGCACCTCAACGCCCTGCACATCGCCACCCTGTACCACCGCATCAAGCAGAACCCCGGCCTCGACGTGCCGCCGCGGGCGTTCATCTTCGGTGGTAAGGCCGCACCCGGCTACACCATCGCCAAGCTGATGATCAAACTGATCACCTCGATCGGCGAGACGGTCAACAACGACCCGGAGGTCAACAACCGGCTTCGGGTCGCGTTCATCCCGAACTTCAACGTGCAGAACGGCCAGCTGATCTACCCGGCGGCGGATCTATCCGAACAGATCTCCACCGCGGGCAAAGAGGCCTCCGGCACCGGGAACATGAAGTTCATGATGAACGGCGCACTGACCATCGGCACCCTCGACGGAGCCAACGTCGAGATGCGCGAGGAGGCCGGTGCGGAGAACTTCTTCCTGTTCGGCCTCGATGTCGATGAGGTGCACGCACTCAAGGCACGCGGTTATCGTCCCCGCGACTTCATCGAGGGCAACGCCGAACTCGCGGCAGTGCTCGGGCTCATCGCCGACGGTGAGTTCACCCACGGCGACGGGAACGTCTTCGCCCCACTGATCTCCAATCTCGTCAATCACGACTACTTTCTTGTGCTCGCTGACTACGCGGACTACGTGCGCAGCCAGGACGAGGTCAGCGCCACCTGGCGTGACACCGCGGCATGGACGCGGATGTCGATCCTGAACTCGGCGCGCAGCGGCAAGTTCTCCTCGGATCGGTCGATCGCCGAGTACTGCGACGAGATCTGGAATGTCGGGCCGGTCACCGTCTCAGACTGACCCGCGCCCGAAGCCGCTCGAGTGGTGAGCACCCCCGCACGCCGTTAGCATCCTGGTATCGCCGCTGACGAAGACGGCCGGCCCGACACCGAGGGTGGATATGGCACAGGTGAGGGAACGTCGCAGGCGGATCGCCGGGCCGGCACCGGCGCTGGAGTTCCGGACCATCCACGGTTACCGCCGCGCGTTCCGGATCGCCGGTCGCGGACCGGCGATCTTGTTGATACACGGCATCGGCGACAACTCCACCACCTGGAAACCCGTGCACTCCCACCTGGCGCGTCGTTTCACGGTGATCGCGCCGGATCTGTTGGGCCACGGTGTATCCGACAAGCCCCGCGCCGACTACTCGGTGGCCGCCTACGCCAACGGGATGCGTGACCTGCTCAGCGTGCTCGACGTCGACAAGGTGACCGTCGTCGGGCACTCGCTCGGCGGTGGAGTGGCCATGCAATTTGCCTACCAGTTCCCGCAATTGGTGGACCGGCTCATCCTGGTGGGCGCCGGCGGAGTAACCCGGGATGTAAACGTCGCACTGCGCTTGGCCTCGCTACCAATCGGAGCGGAGGCACTCGCACTGCTGCGGGTTCCCGGGGTACTGCCGGCCCTGCAGACCGCCGGCCGCGTGCTGGGTGCCGCTCTGGGTTCCACCGGTATCGGAAGGGATCTTCCGAACATGTTGCGGATTTTGGCCGATCTCCCCGAGCCCACCGCATCTTCGGCCTTCACCCGGACCCTGCGCGCCGTAGTGGACTGGCGCGGCCAAGTGGTCACCATGCTCGACCGCTGTTATCTGACGGAATCGGTTCCGGTGCAATTGATCTGGGGCGCCCAGGATGCCGTCATCCCGGTCACCCATGCGCATATGGCGCATGCCGTAATGCCGGGATCACGGCTGGAGATCTTCGAACAATCCGGGCACTTTCCGTTTCACGACGATCCGAGCCATTTCGTCGACGTGGTCGAGCAGTTCATCGACGGCACCGCCCCGGCTGACCACGACCAGGACCGACTTCGCGAGTTGCTCCGCAGGGGAAGCACGTTCACCGCCGCCGCTGGGGCGCCCGAGACCCGGGCGGCGGTACACGACGCGCTTGAGAGCGACGAGCGCAGCGCAACCTGAACTGCGAGCGCTCAGCCTTCGCGCAGGTACTCCTCCGCACCGGTCGGGAAGCCGCCGCCGATGGTGGTGATGTGCACATGGTCATAGTGGCCGTAACTGGAACCGCTGGGGCCTGCGGGCGTGTAGTACGTGCCGCGCCAGATCACATCCTGGATGCCGAAGCGATCGGCATTGCTCATGGCATAGGCGAGGATCGCATCACCGAGGGCGATGCCCTCTGCGCTACCCGCGTTGGGAATCATGAAGTCGATCGCCCGACCGGAGGGATGCCAGGGCTTGGCATCCGGCCGCACACCGATCATCGAGCGGATCTGAGGGAAGGCCGCGCTGATGCTGCGGCCGGTCAGGATGGTCTTGATCTGCAGACCCTGTTCGGACACCGGTGCCGGCGGCAGCAGTTGCGGCGCCATCTCGACGTGGGCCGCTTCGACCACCGGGGGCAGGCCCTCGACCGCAGGGGCGGGTAATTCCTCTGCCGGTGGCGCGGGCAGATCCTCGGGCAGTGCGGGAAGGTTCTCCGCACAGCACGGCAGAGCCTGATCGGCGAGGGGTGCCACCGCCGGGTCCGCACTGCCGGGTTCGGCGACGGCGACCGGGGCAAGGGCAACGGACGCTGCCACAACGACCGTCACCGTCGCCAGAAGGTCACGCAGTGATTTCAGGAGCATCACGGAACCATAACGGACGTTTCCGTCGGAATGTGCGAACGGCACACCGCAGATATCAGCCCGAAGGCCGCACAAGCCCGTTCACCAGGGAGAATACTGTGGTGGAGCTAAGGGGAATCGAACCCCTGACCTACTCGATGCGAACGAGTCGCGCTACCAACTGCGCCATAGCCCCGCGGTCGCTAGCAGGCTACCAGCCCTGAGCCGGGCTTCTACTGACCGGCCGCTCGGGGCAGGTCGAACCGGCGGCTGTACGGCATCTCGTCGAGATGCTCGAAGACCGGATCCTCGTCGTCGATGTCGAGCACCACCGCGCCGGGCCGGCGCAGCCGCGCGGCGTCGACGTCGAAACCGGCCCGCGCAGAGCGTTCCGCGAAGGGTTCACCGGCCATTCGCGAACGCATCATGCGCTGCTGGCGGCGGCGGCGGACCTGCTCCTCGATCCGGACCTGGCGGCGCAGATAGCCGAGATAGAGCAGCGTGACCGCTGCCGTCGACCCGCAGGCCCACCACAGCGACGCACTGACGGTGAACGACAGGACCGCGGTCAGCACCATGATCGCGGCCATGGCGGTCAGCACCCGCTTACGGAAGCGGTACTTGCGGGCGGTCACCGCGGCTGCGGTCGACTCCATCCGCCGGCGTCGATTGGAGCGGGGCGCCTCCGGAATATCGGACTCGTCCTCGGCCTCCAGACCCGAGGTGTCCTCGACGTACTCATACTCGTCGAATCCCGCCTCCGGTGTCTCGGTGTCGGTTTCGGCGGTGACGAGGGGTTCCTCGTGCTCATCCTCGTCCTCGGCGTCAGCATCAGCACCAGCACCGCCGGGGGGCTGCTCGAACAGGCTCTCCTGCACACCATCGGCCTGAACCCCATCACCGACCGGCAGCGCGCCGGAGTTCTCATCCACCACGTCGACGTCGATGTAGACCGGTTCGGTGTTGGCTTCACTCTCGTTCACGGCAGCGAGCACCATCGCCGAGCGGGTCTGGCCGCGCCCGTCCCGGGAGGAAGCCTCCTGCATGGCCTCACGGACCGCTTCGTCGTAGTCCTCGGCGGGATAATCCTGGTAGTCCTCGTCGAGGTCGACGTCCTCAGGCCGCCAGTCCGGGTCATGGCGGTGGCCGGTGGCCGGGCCACGTCGCCGCAACAGCCGCGAACGGGAGGCGCTGTTGACCACCCGAGTGGATAACGCGAGATCACTGGTCCGCCGGACGGTGTCACGCTTATTAATAAGCATCGGCACCAGAACGAAGAGCCAGAGCACCACAAGCGAAATCCAGAGCAATGACTGGGGGATGCTTGGCATTCGGCCTGCTCCTTTCCCGACCAGGCTAGGTCCGTGACGTGAGCGCTCCTCGACGGCGCGCCGAGGCAATTACACACGTGTAATTAGGGGAAAACAAGCACCAACAGCCACAAATGTCACATTTTTAACACTGGTTTCACGGCGTTCAGCGCTGGGCGAAGCCGTGCGACACCAGTCGGGCCGTCACCGATCCCTCGATCTCCTCGGCGGTGATGGCGACCAGCAGGTGGTCGCGCCACTGTCCATCGACGTCGAGATAGCGCTTCAGCAGGCCCTCCTCGCGGAAGCCGACCTTGCTCAGCACCCGGCGACTGGCCGCGTTCTCGGGTCGCACGGTGGCCTCCACCCGATGCAGGCCCACCGGCCCGAAGCAGTGGTCCAGTCCCAGCGCCAGTGCGGCGGTCGCCACGCCGCCGCCGGTCACCTGACGCGACACCCAGTACCCGATCCACGCCGAGCGCAGCGCCCCGTGGGTCACGTTGCCGATGGTGAGTTGGCCGGAGAACCGGCCGTCGACCTCGATGACATAGGGCAGCATCCGGCCCCGGCGCGCCTCGGCACGCAAACCTGAGCACATCGCCGGCCACGCCGACAGGGCATGGCGCGCAGTCCAATCGAACTCGGCGGTCGGCTCCCACGGTTCGAGGTGCTGGCGTTGCGCCAACCGGATCCGGCTCCACTGGGCGCCGTCGCGCATCCGAACGGGACGCAACCGCACCACCCCGGCCGGCACCCGCAGCGGCCCCATCGGGGCGGGCCAGCCGGGGTGCGCCGAACCGCTGCGCAGAAGATTCACCCGTTCGGCCCCACCCGGTCAGCCACGCTGAGCCAGGAATGCCACGTCGACGAACTCCCCGGCCGGCACCTCGGCGACCTCGCTGGGCACGATCACCAGACAGTTCGCCTCGGCCAGCGATGCCAGCAGGTGCGAGGAACCGCCCGGGGTTTCGCCGATCGCCTCAACCAGATAGTCGCCGGTGTCCTCGTCGCGCAGCAGTTGCCCGCGCAGAAATCCCTTGCGGCCGGCCACCGACTTGATCGGCGCCAGCGCCCGCGCCCGCACCACCCGGCGCATCGGCTGCCGCTTACCCAGCGACAACCGGATCAGCGGGCGCACCATCACCTCGAACACCACCAGAGCGCTGACCGGGTTGGCCGGCAGCAGGAACGTCGGCACCGCCTCGGGCCCGAGCTGCCCGAAACCCTGCACCGAGCCGGGATGCATACCGATGCGGGCGACTTCCATCGTGCCCAGGGTGGACAGCACCGCGCGCAGATTCTCCGCGGCCGCACCGCCGACCGCCCCGGCGATGACCACCACCTCGGCGCGGTTGAGCTGGATCTCCATCACCTCGCGCAACTCCTTGGGATCGGTGCTCACGATCCCGATCCGGTTCGCCTCCGCGCCGGCGTCGCGCGCGGCAGCGGCCAGCGCGTAGGTGTTGACGTCGTAGACCTGGCCGTTGCCCGGCGTGCGGGAGATGTCCACGAGTTCGGCGCCGACGCTCATCACCGCAACCCTGGGGCGCGGATGCACGAGCACACGTTCGCGGCCGACCGCGGCCAGCAGACCCACCTGCGCCGCACCGATGATCGCCCCGGAGCGCACGGCGACGTCGCCGGGCTCCACATCATCGCCGGCCCGCCGGACGTAGGCACCCGAGCGCACTCCGCGCAGAACCCGTACCCGGACGTCGCCGCCGTCGGTCCACCGCAGCGGCAGCACCGCGTCGGCCAGGGTGGGCATCGGCGCACCGGTCTGCACCCGCGCGGCCTGCTTGGGCTGCAGCCGGCTGGGGGTGCGGGCGCCGGCCTCGATGACACCCATGACCGGAAGGACGACCTCGCCATCGGCGCCGCCGGAGACATCGACGCTGCGCACCGCGTAGCCGTCGATGGCGGCCTGGTCGAACCCCGGCATGGGTTTCTCGGTGATGACGTCCTCGGCGCACATCAGGCCCTGGGATTCGGCGATCGCCACCCGCACCGGCCTGGGTGCCACCGCCGCGGCCAGCACCGCGGCCTGTTGTTCCTCCACCGAACGCACAGCGCGCCTTTCTCACTCG
>JAIOQK010000357.1 GCA_021413425.1 Mycobacterium sp. | reverse complement strand
CCGGTGGCGAAGCTGAATTTGGACTGCACCATCTGGTAACCCGCGCCCTCGGGATCGGCGAACGGGTCGATCCAGGTCTGGACGCGACCCCGCACATGGCCGAAGAGGTGGTAGGCCACCACGCTTCCCGCACCGAACAGTGCCAGACCGATGGCGACCCAACTGAAACGTTCGGTCGCGACATAGACCATCACCAGAAACGACGCGTAGAGCAGCAGCGAGGTGCCGAGATCCTTCTCGAACACCATCACCCCGACCGAGATGATCCAGGCGCCCAACAGAGGGGCCAGATCCCGTGGGCGCGGAAGGTCCATCCCGAGGAAGTGGGTCCCGGCGCTGACGAACAGATTCCGTTTGGCCACCAGAACGCCGGCGAAGAAGATCAGCAGAAGGATCTTCGAGAACTCGGCCGGCTGAATACTGAAGCCGGGCAGGCGAATCCATATCTTGGCACCGTTGGTTTCCGAGAGGCTGGCTGGCAGCAGTGCCGGGATGGCGAGCAGCACCAGACCAGAGACACCGCAGACGTAGTCGTATCGTGCAAGCAAGCGGTGATCGGTGAGGAACACGACCACCAGTGAGAAACCCACCACGCCCAGAAGCGTCCACAGCATCTGCTGGCCGGCGCTCGGGCCGCCCTCCGGGCTGCCCGCGACGAGATCGAGCCGGTGGATGAGTACCAGACCCAGCCCGTTGAGCAGTGTGACCACCGGCAACAGCAGTGGATCGGCGTAGGGCGCGAAACGCCTGATCGCCAGATGTGCGCAGACGAACAGCGTCGCGAAGCCCAGGGTGTAGCTGAGCAGATCCCAACTGACGCCACGCTCCTGATTAGCCTCGACGATCAGCAGGGCGACGCCGGTAATGACGGCCGCGAAGCCGACCAGGGCGAGTTCCGCGCTGCGGCGGGTGGGAAGCGGGGGCGCGAGACTCACCGGGGCCTGCGGAGCGGTGGTCATCGGCGACCCGCCCGCGGGCTCATGCCGCGCTCCGGCAGTCGATACCCGGCTTCTGTTGTGGCACAGGGGCAGGCGATGGTGGCACCGGGACGGGGGTCGGCGCGCTCGTCGACGGCGTGGCCGGCCGCGGGGCCCACGGTGTGGGGGCTCCCGTGCGCGGGACGGCGGCCGGTCGGGCCGGCGGCGGGGTGCAGACCGGCAACAGCGAACCGCGGGCCAGTTCACGCAGTTGTCCGATGGCGTTTTCCAGACTCCCGGCCGGAAGGCCGGCCGATACCTGGGCGCGTTCGGATGGCCGCAGATCCTCGAGGCGCATCAGTTCGCAAGTCAGTGCGGTGTCGGCCTGGCCGTAGCTGATCTGAGAGAGCTCGCTGCGATCGTTGAGGCAGCCCAACTGGTAGGGCTCCTGCAAGCGGATACCGAGAAACGAGCCTTGGATTCCGCGCATGATGGCGACGTCATCGCCGTAGGCGCCCACGTAGTAATAGCCGCGGATGATCCGGTAACCCATCCCGATTCCGGCCAGCACCACCAGTGCGACCAAAGCGGCGGTGATGACCGTCCGTCTGCGCGAGCTCGGTTTGACCGGCGGTTCGGGTTCGGGCACAACCTTTTTGGCGACCGCAGGACGGGGTGTGATCGCCGAGGCGCGGCCTGCCGAGGTGTTCGGCGGCGCGAGGTCGTCATCGGTGCCCGAGACCGCACCGGCGAGGATGGGTTGGGTCTGGCCGCCGTAGTCGTGCTCGACGACGTCGGCGACGACCACGGTCACGTTGTCGGGTCCGCCCCCGCGCAGGGCGAGTTCGATGAGGCGGTCGGCGCTTTCCCCTACATCGGCGAGCTTGAGTGCCTCAAGGATGGTCTCGTGGCTGACTGGATCGGACAGGCCGTCGGAGCACAGCAGGTAGCGGTCGCCGACGCGGGCTTCGCGCATGATGAGCGTGGGCTCCACCTCGTGACCGGTCAGCGCGCGCATGATCAACGAGCGCTGCGGATGACTGTGTGCCTCCTCGGCGGTGATGCGACCCTCGTCGACGAGGGTCTGAACGAAAGTGTCGTCCTTGGTGATCTGCGCGAGTTCTCCGTCGCGCAGCAGGTATCCGCGGGAGTCCCCGATGTGCACCAGCCCGAGCCGGTCACCGGCGAACAGGATCGCCGTGAGCGTGGTGCCCATCCCCTCCAGATCGGGGTTTTCCTCCACCTCGCGGGCGATGGCCGAATTCCCGTCGTGGACAGCCCTGTCCAGCTTGCTCAACAGATCGCCGCCGGGCTCGTCGTCGTCGAGGTGGGCCAGGTGGGCGATCACCAGCTGGGAGGCGACTTCGCCGGCGGCGTGACCCCCCATACCATCGGCGAGGGCCAGCAGACGCGCACCGGCGTAGACGGAGTCCTCGTTGTTGGCGCGCACCAGCCCGCGATCACTTCGGGCGGCGTAGCGCAGGGCCAGGGTCATGGGCGCAGCTCGATCACCGTCTTGCCGATGTGCACCGGGGTGCCCATCGGGACCCGTGCGGCGGTGGTGACCTTCGAGCGGTCCAGGTAGGTGCCGTTGGTCGATCCCAGATCCTCGACGTACCAGTCCGGCCCGCGCTGCGAGAGTCGGGCGTGGCGGGTCGAGGCGTAATCATCAGTGAGCACCAGGGTGGAGTCGTCGGCCCTGCCGATCAGCACCGGCTGTGAACCGAGGGTGATCCTGGTGCCCACCAGTGCGCCCTCGGTGACCACCAGGTAGCGCGCGGCAGACCGGTTCTGCCGCGCCGGCGAGCGGGTTCCCCGCAGCGGCAGGCCGCGGCGCACCATCACCGCACCGGCCGGCGCGTAGATGTCGTTCCGCAGGATCCGCAGCACCGACCAGATGAACAGCCAGAGCAGAAGCAGGAAGCCGCCGCGCGTCAGCTGCAGAACCAGTCCCTGCATGCGGTGTCCTCCGTCCAGATGCTGCATCCGCTCCACTGCCGACCGGAAACCGACCGGCCCGGCGGCAACGTCACAGAATACTTGGACACAGCATGCCCGGCGGGCGAAGCAGCCCGACCCCGAATCCGCCGCGGACCCGTCGACCTCAGCGAAGGTGGACGATGATCTCGGAGTGGCCCACCCGGATCACGTCGCCATCGGCGAGTTGCCACTCCTGCACCGGTGCGTTGTTGACCGTCGTGCCGTTGGTGGAGTTGAGATCCGAGAGCATGGCGATCTGACCGTCCCAGCGGATCTCCAGATGCCGCCGGGACACCCCGGTATCGGGTAGCCGGAACTGTGCGTCCTGGCCGCGCCCGATCACGTTCGCGCCGTCGCGCAACTCGTAGGTGCGGCCGCTGCCGTCGTCGAGTTGCAGGGTGACGGTGTGCCCGGTGGCCGCGTACTCCCCGGGTGCCGGCTGCCCGTACCCGCCCTGCTGGCCGTACTCGTAACCCGACGGCGCCGCCGGCGGGTATCCGGCCGGGGCGCCCTGGTCGTAACCGCCGTACTGCGGCTGTTGGCCATAGTCGGGTTGGCCATAGTCGGGTTGGTTGTAGTCGGGTTGGTTGTAGTCGGGTTGGGCGTACTCCGGGCGGCCGTACCCGGGTTGCTGCGGATAGCCGGGCTGCTGGTCGGGGTAGGCGGGGCGGCCGTAGTTGGGATCGTCGTAGCGCGGGCGCCCGTAGTCGTACTCGCCGGCCGGGGGCGGGTAGGCCCCGCCCGGGGGCGGTCCGTACGGCGGCTGGCCGCCGTAGGGCGGCGGTGGCGGCGGCGGGCGGTAGCCCTGGTCGTAACCCGGGCCGCCGTAGTTGGGGGCCGGGGGCCGCTGGTCGTAGCCCGGACCGCCGTAGCCGGGGCCACCGGGGCCACCGGGGCCACCGGGGCCGTAGCCCTGATCGGGGTAGCCGCCCTGATCGGGGTAGCCGCCCTGCTCGGGATATGCGGGCCGGGGCGGGGGTGCCTGTTGGTAATTCGGCGGCGGGTACCCGTGCTCCGGCGGCGGGTAGTGGCCGCCCTGCTGGTCGGGCGCCGGTGCGCGCTGCTCGTCCTGCGGGCGACCGTACGGATCGTCGTAGTACTCATCGCCGGGACGGCCCTGGCCTTGGCCGCCGCGGTAGCCGGGGGTGTCAGTCATCGCGGGTACTCCTGTTTCTGCGGTGTACGCATGGTTCGATTCTGCTGGTGCGGCTGCGGCAGCAGACGGGCGGGGGTCGGCATCGGGGATAGCGTCACCTCTGACGTCAGGGTTGACCAGCGCACGGGCGCGGTATTGACCGGTGAGCAGGGCTTCGGATTGCTCAAGTCGGACGACGACCTCGCCGTAGGTTTGCCACCCTTGGTCGTGAATGTACCCGGCCAGGTGCCTGGCGAAAGCCCGTGTGGTGAGCTCGGAATCGGTGTGCAACCGGTGCAAGTCCGCCGCACCGAGTGTGATGACGTATTCATTAGGTGCAAGCAACCGACCGCCGGCCAGGGTGCGGACGCCGTCGGAGGCTTCCCTGCGTAACAACGCTTCGAGTTCGGCGGGCACGATCGAACCGCCGAACACCCGGGCGAACACGTCGCCCAGGCCGTCCTCGAGCATGCGCTCGATGCGTTGAACCAGACCTTTCTGGTTACTCATCGGACCGCCCCTTCTCTGCCGCATATGGTATCGGCCGGTCCCGCGGTACCGGCGGAAGGCGGAGCGGGGGAATGCAATCCGCGCAGTTCAGGTCGTGTACGGGCGCGCCGCGGCGGGGCCCGGTCGGCGCCGGATGCAGGGCCGACGCCCGGCGGATGACCACGGGAATGACGCTGCGCACCGTGATACGCTCCGCGGGTCTTTCGGGCGAGTGGCGGAATGGCAGACGCGCTGGCTTCAGGTGCCAGTGTCCTTCGGGACGTGGGGGTTCAAGTCCCCCTTCGCCCACAGATGCTGTTGAGCGGGGCCGGGTGATCCGAGCGCGGATTTCCGGCCCCGTTCACTGCGTTCTGCACCCCGTAACCCCCAACTGCTACACCCCCAACTGCGACACCCCCAACTCGCTGCCGACCGTCGCCGGCATCTTGTGCAGACCCGGCCATTCGCTGGGCGGAAAGGCCCACAGCGGCTGTCGGTTGAAGGGGCTAAGCCACGTGTTCTTGCTGCGACGCACGATGTTGCTGAGACGAACGGTGCACGCGCCGGAAAAATTGTCCACAGAATGAATTGACGCACTTCAAAGGTATCGCAATACTGTGCCGATGGAGGGGGCAGACGACCGGGCCGGTGTTAGCGACAGGCAACTCGTCGATGGCGTTCTCCGGGACCTCGCCGAGGCCGCCGACCGCTGGGAGGCAATTCTCGAGCAGGCGGCCACCATCACCTACAGCGTCGACATGGGTGATGTTGCGGCGGTCGCCAACTCCGACGGGAAACTGCTTGACCTGAGCCTGCACCCCAGTGTCACCGCGACCTACAGCCACCACGAACTCGCGCAGCGCCTCAATGTCGCGTTCGAAGCATTACGCGAGGAGGCGCAGGACGACTATCGCGCCCGGTACGGCGGAACCCTTCAATGAGGACGGCAGCACCGGGGAGACGGCCGTGCCGCTGAATCTTTCCAACCGCGACCAGAACTCCGGCTACGTGTTCTACAACCGCCGACTGCGGGCCGCCATCACCCGGTTCTCGGTGCGGATGAAGCACGACGACCGCAAGCAACAGGCCGCACTGGCGCTGTCCGCGGTCTTCGTCCTGCTGGGGTGCGGCTGGATGGCCCTGTTGCAAGTCATGAAACCGGCCGGCTTGGCGGGGCAGTCGGACATCGTCGGTAACCGGGACACCGGCGCGCTCTACGCGAGGATCGACGGCCGACTGCATCCCGCACTCAATCTGACCTCGGCGCGGCTCGCCACGGGTGGCCACACTGCACCCACCTGGGTCAGGGCCGCCGAGATAGCCAAATACCCGACCGGACCGATGCTCGGCATCCCGGGCGTGCCCGATGACCTTCCGGTCACCGGCAACCCGGTGTCGGCATGGGCGATCTGCGACACCGCGCCCGCCCGCGGCAGTGGTGGGTCCGCACTGGTGACCGCCATCGGCGGGGAACTGACGGCCGGCGGACGAGCGCAACCGATGACGGAGTCGCAGGCGATCCTGGCGACCCACGACGGGGCCACCTATCTGGTGTGGAACGGCCGCCGCAGCCTTATCAACGGCGAGGATCGGTCGGTCGGCTTCACCCTCGGTCTCGACCCGGACGTCACCCGCCCGGTGGAGCTGTCCAATGCCGTCTTCGACGCAATGCCGGCCACCGAACCCATTGCGGTTCCTGCGATTTCAGGATTGGGCACGCCGTCACGCTGGTTGCCGGGCTCGGTGGTGGGCCGCGTTTTAGAGACCAGGGACGCCAACGGAGCGGTGAGCGGGCTGTACGTCCTGTTGGACGCGGGTGTGCAGAAGGTCACCGCTTTCGTCGCCGACCTGCTGCGCACCGCCAACAGCCAAGGATCCCCCAGACCCCAGCTGGTCTCCCCGGACATGCTCGTGAACATCCCGGATGTACAGGTGCTCGATGTCGACTACTACCCGGCCGGCAAGCTGACATTCGTCGACACCGCGGCCAACCCCGTCACCTGTGTGAGTTGGACCAAGCAGTCCACCGACCCCCAGGCGTCGATCGCGATCTTCAGCGGTAGAGGGCTGCCCTCTCCACCCAGCCTCGACGACCATCTCGTGACGTTGGTCAGAGACAACCGCGCCGTCGACTCGGTGGAGGCGCAGCAGACGTTGATGCTTCCCGGCGCCGCGAACTTCGTCGCATCCACCAGCGCCGCCGTCACCGCTGACACCCGCGAAAGCCTGTTTTGGGTGTCGCCCCAGGGCGTCCTCTTCGGCATCGACCGGGACCGGCCCACTCTGGAGGCGCTGAGTCTGGATCCGGCGCGTGCCGTCCAAGCGCCATGGCCCATCGTGCGGAGCTTCGCCGCCGGACCGGCCATCAGCCGCAACGCCGCCCTGCTAGCGCGTGACGCCATCGCGCCCGCGGCGGCCGCGGTGGCGGTGACCGTCGATCGCGGGGTGGGTGGGTAGCGATGTCCAAGCGAGGCTTCGTCCGGGCGCCGCGCATCGCGACACCCGCCGTTCCGCCGACCAAGGTGCTCGTGGCGCCACCGCTGGCCCTACCCGAGCGAGAGCCGCGCAACATCCTGCTGATGATCGCAGCGCCCGCGCTACTGGTCGGCATCGTCGGAACGTTGGTCGTCATGTACGCGTCGGGTGTCCGTTCCCTGCAGTCCGGACTCTTCCCGCTGATCGGCCTGGTTGGATTCGGTGCACTGATGTTCAGTGGCAGATTCGGCCGCGCGCGGCGGATCAGCTGGGGAGAGCAGGAAAAGCAGCGGCGGAGCTATCTGCGCCAACTCGATGACGACCGCGACGAAGTGCAGCAGGCGGCGCAGCAGCAACGACGAAGCCAGCGCGGGGTGCACGGCGATCCGGTGAGGCTCGACCGGATCATCGGCGGTCCGCAGATGTGGGAGCGCCGACCCGCAGATCCCGACTTCCTTGATGTGCGGCTCGGCATCGGCATGCAGTCCAGTGCCGACTCGGCGGTCTTGCTGCAATGGCCGGAGGTGCCGATCGGCGAGGAGCTCGAACCGGTGACCGGACGGGCTCTGCGGGATTTCATTCTGGAGCAGAGCAAGATTCGCGACATCGGCAAGATCCTCAGCCTGCGATCGCAACCGGGCTTCAGCTTCATCGGTGAGGACGTCGAGGAACTGCACTCGCTGATGAGATCGGTGCTGTGTTCGCTAGCCGTCTACCACGATCCCACCGACGTGAAGCTGATGGTGGTCACCCGCCACCCCGAGCGCTGGGCATGGCTGGTGTGGTTGCCGCACAACCATCACGACCAGATGTTCGACGCGTGCGGGCTTCGCCGCCTGGTCTTCGCCTCCCCTGCTGAACTCGAGGATGCGCTGGACGCCGAATTGCACCGGAAGGGCCGAGGTCCCTGGGCGCCGCCGAGCTCACTGACCCCGACAACCACCGCCGCGTCGTCGAGTTCACTCGATGCCTCTCCGCCGGCCGGTGCGGGTCCGCACTGGGTCATCGTCGACGACAACGTCGGCACCCCGGATCAGTGGGAAAGTGTCACCGGATTGAAGGGGATGTCCGGAATCACGATGCTGCGACTGGCGACCCGGGCGGGAAATGGCATCGGCTTCGGGTCCTGCGAACAGCGTTTCGAACTCCGCGAGGGTCGGCTGCGGCACCGCGACGCCTTCTACGCCGTGGCAGACATGCTGGCTGAAGGCACGGCCAGCCGCTACGCACGAGCCCTGGCCCGATGGTCACCGATGGTCGCCGGGGAGCGCCCGGAAAGCGACAGCGGAGGCGCTGAACTGCTCCGCGCTCTGGGGGTCTCCGATCCGCGCTATCTGGACCTCGATCGTCTCTGGGCCGACAGCAGGGGCCGGGGTGATCCGAGTTGGGCGAGGATCCCGGTGGGCGTGAGGCCGGGCGGCGATCTGCAATACGTGATTCTGCGCGCCAAGGACTTCGGCGGCGACGGCTTTCACTCCGTGGTGATCGGGACATCCGGATCAGGTAAGTCCGAGTACTTCCTATCGCTGTGCAACGGGATCGCGCTGACCCACTCCCCGCAGACCTTCACGGTGATCTTCGTCGATATGAAATTCGAGTCGGCAGCTCAGGATCTCGAAGGCCTGCCGCACGTCGCCGCGTCAGTGTCCAATCTGGGCAACGACGACCGCCACCTCGCCGAGCGGATGCGCAAGGCGATCAACGGGGAGATGGAGCGTCGGTACGGGCTCTTCAAGGGTGCGGGTGCCCGCGACGCCAACGAATACGAAGAGATGCGACTGGCGGGCAGAGATCTCGAGCCCGTCCCGATCCTGCTGGTGATCATCGACGAGTACCTCGAACTGTTCCAACACCATCCGGAGTGGATCGACCTGGTGATCCACATCGGACAGGAGGGCCGCGGTTGCAATGTCTTCTTCACCCTCGGGGGTCAGCGGCTGGACCTGTCCTCACTGAGCAAGGCCAAGAGCAATATCGCCTTCCGGATCGCGTTGCGGGCGGAGACCGCCGAGGACTCCCGCGACGTCATCGGCAGCGACGCCGCGCTGCATCTGCCGTCGAAGGAGAACGGCTACGCCCTGTTGAAGGCCGGCCCGCGCGAACTGGAGCGGTTCCGCTGCTTCTACGTCTCCGCCCCGTTCGTCGTGCCGAAGAAAGCTGCGATCTCCGACACTGCCGTCGCGCTCGACTTCTCCGCGCCGCGGCGACTGACCTGGGAGTACCAGCCGCTCAGCGAGGAGGACACCCGCGCGCTCACTGAGGTCGACCACACGCAGGGTCCCGACGAATTCCTTTACCACCCAGACGGTTTCAAGAAGAAGAAACTGCTCGACGTCATTCGTGACTCGCTGGCCTCGAACCCTGTGCGGCCGCCGCACCAGATCTGGCTGCCGCCCCTGGAGCTCAGCCAGACCGCCGATGAGCTGGTTGAACGTCTACGCGGCAAGCCCTGGTGGATTGACTACGGTGACAACCCCGGACTGATCTTCCCCGTTGGCATCGAGGATCTTCCGGAAGACCACGCTCAGCGGGTGCACTGCATCGACGCCGAAATGGACAACGTCATGGTCGTCGCCACTGCACAGCGCGGAAAATCCACGACCTTGATGACACTCGTCACCGCTGCTGCGCTGATGTACACACCGCAGCGCGTCAGCTTCTTCTGCATCGGAGCGTCGCTGTACCCGGTCGAATACATTCCCCACGTCGCCGGTGTGGTGAGTGTGACCGACACCGAGGGCGTGTCGCGCGTCATCGCGACCCTGGAAGGTCTCATCAAGGCGATGGAGGAGTCCTTCAAGCGCTATCAGATAGACATCTCGGAGTTTCGCGAGCGTCGCTTCGGCCCGCACGGGGGTCCCACCGATGCGGATGACAAATTCGGCGATGTGTTTCTGGTGATCGACAACTTCGGTGACTTCTACGATAAGGACAGCGGTCTCGGGGATCGCGCCATTGCCGTTGCGCGGCAGGGCCTTTCCTATGGTGTGCACGTCGCGACAAGCGCCAGCGGATGGTTGGTAGGCCAGAAGCAGGGTCTGCTGAATGTCGCCAACGCCCGCATTCAACTCCGGCTCAGCAACCCGGATGAGACGCAGATGGGTACCGGCATCGAGCACCGCCGTGCAGCCCGGCAGACCCTCGATCGGCCAGGCTTCGGTGTCACCCGTACCGGCCACGAGTTGCTAATAGGGGTTCCCGAGATCACGGGCCCCGACGGCTCACGGATCAGCACCCGCGATGTCGGTGCCGCCATCACCGCGCACACCGGAGCGGCGACGGTGCAGACGCTTGCCAGGCTTCCGCAGCGAGTCGCGCTGGCCGACGTCCTTGCTGCCTACGGCGGCGACGCGCAAGGCGACGGGGCCTTCGACATCCCGTTCGCGATAGGTGAGAGTGCGCTGCAACCGGTGGCGCTGCGCAGTCGACAGGTGCCCAACCTGCTCATCGTCGGCCGTCAGGGCTGTGGCAAGACGACCACGCTTGCCGCACTCGGTCAGGCGATAGCGGGCAGGCTGTCCCCCGATCAGGCGCGCATCACGATCATCGATCCCAAGACAACGCTGATCGGCACGATCCAGGGTCCCGCGGTGCGCGGCTACGCCTACACGCCTGATGACATAGACCACACGCTCGCCGAGCTTGCGGGGCTGCTGGCTGATCGCTTGCCGCCCGCGGGACTCAGCCAATCTGAACTGCTCAGCAGAAAGGCCTGGGAGGGTCCACACCACTTCGTCCTGATAGACGACGAGCACGAACTGCGATCGAATCCAGTGCCCGGTAAGGCCGCAGCGACGGCGCCACTATGGAACCTCATCGAACGCAGCCGCGAGATCGGACTGCACGTCATCGCGGCGAGGTCGCCGGGCAACTGGGCCGGCGTCTCGGCGATGAGCCCGTTCCTACAGAAGCTCACCGGATCACGGGCGCCGACGCTGTTTATGGATAACGACCCCCAGACGGTCAAGGTGTTCGGCCGGACCAGTGCCCAGCAGCTGGCGCCGGGACGGGGACTGCTGGTCACCACCGACGGATCGATCGAGGGCGTGCTGGTGGGGATCGGGCGGCCGCAGAGCGGTGGCGGAGGGATTTGAACCCCCGGACGGTGTTAGCCGTCTCTCGCTTTCAAGGCGAGTGCATTAGGCCGCTCTGCCACGCCACCGCGCACCAGAGTAACGGGGCCCGCGCCCAACTCATGCCCGTCCGAATTTCGCTTCCGGCGCGTTCGTCCGCAGCGCGGCGCTGATCCGCCGGCAGTTCTCGCCCATTCCCGACATCTGTGGCCGGGTCAGCGGGCCAAGGTAGTGCTCGCGCACGGCGTTGGCGTAGGTGACCATGGCCTCCTCGACGGCGGCCCGGCCATCCTCGGTGATGCCGGCCAGCACCCCGCGGCCGTCGTCGGGACTGGCCTCACGGTGCACCAGACCGGCTGCCTCGAGCCGGCGGATTTGGCGGGTCACCCGGCTCGGCAGCGACAGCAACTGCTCGGCGAGGTCGCCCATCCGCGCCGCCCCGGTGTCGGAGCGGTAGAGGATCTCCAGCAGCCGCACATCCACGAGACTCAGCTTGTGCTGATCGGCGAGCCCCCGATTCAACGTTCCGTATAGCCGCATCGCGGCCTCGAGGAAGTTCTGCCAGGACCGCTGTTCGGCGATGTCCAAGCCTGGCATTTCACTTGCTGTACGCCCCGCGATGATCCCGCCCACGGCCTCATCGTAGGCGACGAGCGCCCTGTTCAGGGGCTGAAGTTACGCACCGGTAGCTTCTAATTCATGCGCGCCATCGTCGTGGACGGCACCGGGCAACTTCGGTGGACGGAGGTTCCCGACCCGTCGGTCGGGCCAGGTGAGGTGCTGCTGGCCGTGACGGCCGCGGGCATCAACCGGGCGGACCTGCTGCAGGCGGCCGGCAAGTACCCGCCGCCGCCCGGTGCCAGCGAGATTCTGGGGTTGGAGGTCTCGGGCCGGGTCGCGGCCGTCGGGGCCGGCGTCACCGATGTTGCTGTGGGACAGGCGGTTTGCGCGCTGTTGGCGGGCGGCGGCTACGCCGAGTACGTGGCGGTGCCTGCCCGGCAGGTGATGCCGGTTCCCGCCGGGGTCCCGTTGACCGACGCGGCGGCGCTGCCGGAAGTGGCGTGCACGGTCTGGTCGAATCTGGTGACGGAGGCCGGACTCCGGCCCGGCGAGGTGGTCCTTGTGCACGGCGGTGCCAGCGGGATCGGCACCCACGCCATCCAGGTGGCCCGCGAACTCGGTGCCACCGTGGCGGTGACCGCCGGGTCGGCCGGCAAGCTGGCGCTGTGCGGCGAACTCGGCGCGCAGATCCTGATCAATTACCGCCACGAGGACTTCACCGAACGGCTTCGGGAGGCCACCGGTGGTTCCGGTGCCGACGTGATACTCGACATCATGGGGGCGGCATATCTGGACCGCAACCTGGCCGCGCTGGCCACCGACGGCCGGTTGGCGATCATCGGGATGCAGGGCGGAATCACCGCGGAGTTGAACATCGGCGCGCTGATCGGCCGGCGGCTGAGAGTGATCGGCACCGCGCTGCGCGGGCGGCCCACCGACGGCCCGCACGGCAAGGCCGCCATCGTCGACGATGTGGTGGCATCGGTCTGGCCGATGATCACCGCGGGACGGGTGCGCCCCGTCATCGGCGCGCGCCTGCCCATCGAGGACGCCGGCGAGGCGCACCGGCTGCTCAGCTCTGGCGAGACATCCGGGAAGATCCTGCTGACCGTCCCGGGCTCAGCCCAGTGAGGCCAGCGCCCGCAGCAGGTGATCGACCTCGCCGGCGGTCGTGTAGTGCGCCAGACCGATGGTCACCGCGCCCCCGATCTCGTTGACCCCGATCAGGTCGAGTACCCGGGAGGTGGGGTTGGAGATGGCCAGCACCCCGTTGTCGGCCAGTCGCTGGACGACCCGTTCGGCCGGTACGCCCTCGACCACGAAACTCACCACCGGGATCCGGTCAGCCGGCTCACCGATCACCGTGACCAGCGGCAGAGATTTCAGCGCCGACAACAGATAGTCGAGCAGCCCCTCGAGGTGCGCGCGTGCCGAGGCGAAAGACTGTGCGAGCCGTTCGGGGCGGCTGCCCTCGGCGGCCTCGTCCAGGGCGGCCAGGTACTCGATGCTGGCGACCATGCCGGCCAGCAGCGCGAACTGGTGCGCGCCGAGTTCGAGCCGCGCCGGGCCGCTGGCGTAGGGATTGGTCGAGACCGACCCGAAGGTGTCGATCAGCATCGGGTTGCGGAAGACCAGCGCGCCGATCGGCGGCCCACCCCACGCTGCGGCGTTGACGGCCACCACATCGGCCTGCGTCTCGCCGATGTCGAGCAGCCGGTAGGGCGCGGCGGCGGTGTGGTCGACGACCACCAGCGCGCCCACGTTGTGCACCAGTTTGGCCACCGCGCCCACGTCGGTGACGGTGCCCAGAGTGGACGAGGCGGACGGGACGGCGACCAGACGGGTGTCCCCGGTGAGCAGGCCCTCCCACTGCGAGTTCGGTAGCTCGCCGGTTTCGACGTCGACCTCGGACCACTTCACCCGGGCGCCGTAGCGGTTGGCGGCACGCAACCAGGGTGCGATGTTCGCCTCGTCGTCAAGACGGCTGACAATCACCTCGCTGCGCAGTCCGGACCGAGCGGACGACGCGTCGGCCAGCGAGGTGAGCAGCACCGCCCGGTCGGCACCGAGAACCACTCCGGTGGGGTCGGCGTCGAGTAGGTCGGCGACGGCTCGGCGGGCGGCGTCGAGCACAGCGAGGCTCCGTGCGGCCGCCGGATGCGGGCTGACGATGTTGGCGGTAGAGGCGCGGAAGGCGGTCGAGACGGTGGTGGCGACAGACTCCGGGGTGACCATGCCGGCGGGTGAGTCGAACCGGATCCAGCCGTCGCCCAGAGCGGGATGCAGACCGCGCACCCGGGCGACGTCGTAAACCATGTCACCCACCTTCGACCGTTTGCGACCTGCGTAGTCGCACATCGGCGACCGGATCACCCACCCGACACCGATCCCGGGTCGCCTCACCATACTAGGGCAGTGAACTTCGGCTCCGGAGTGCTAATCGCGGTCCTGTTGCTGGCCGTTCCGGGAGCCGTCGTCGCGCGGGCAGGGGGGCTGCGCTGGCCGCTGGCCGTCGCGGTCGGGCCGGTGCTCACCTATGGAGTCGTGGGTCTTGCGATCGTGCCGTTCGGCGCGCTCGGTATCCGGTGGAATGCGTTCAGCGCGCTGCTGGTGCTGGCGGCGGTGACGGTGCTCGCACTGGTTCTGCGTTGGGTGCTCACCCGTCATAGCGCGGTGCCCTCACCGCCGGCGAACTCGACATGGTCCGAGTGGACCGCGGCCGCAGGCGTGCTGCTCGGCGCCATCGCGATCGGCCTGGCCGCTTGGCGTGGTCTGCCCGACTGGCAGTCGGTGCCGAGCACCTGGGACGCGGTGTGGCACGCCAACACCGTCCGCTGGATCCTCGACACCGGCCAGGCCTCACCCACCCACTCCGGTGAGCTTCGCAACGTTGAGACCCAGGCTGCGCTCTACTACCCCACGGCATTTCATGCGCTGGCCGCGGTGCTGGCCCAGATCACCGGCTCGTCCGCGACATCGGCGTACACGCTGAGCGCGCTGGCCGCGGCGGTGTGGCTTTTTCCGCTCAGCGCCGGACTGCTGACCTGGCAGCTGCTGATCAGCCGGACGACCCGATGGCGCACCGCCGGTGCGGCGGCAACGGCCGCCGCTCTCTCGGCGTCGTTCACCGCGGTGCCCTATGTCGAGTTCGGCACCGCCTCGATGCCCAACATGACGGCCTACGGCCTGGCGGTGCCCGCCTTCTTTCTGATCACTTCCACGCTGGCGCACCGCGAGCGGATCCCACTGGCGGTGCTCGCCGGAGTCGGGGTGTTCTCCGTGCATCTGACCGGCGGGGTGGTGGTGGTGACGTTCGCGGTGGCCTGGTGGCTGTTGGAGGCGCTGCGCCGGCCGGTGGCCGGTCGGATGCGGGACTTCGCGACCCTGCTGGCGGTCGCCGTGCCCACCGTGGCGGTTCTGCTGCCGCAGTTCCTCGAGGTGCTCAAGCAGACCCAGATCATCACCGGACACACGTTCTTGACCTACGAGGGCCCCAAGAGCGCGGTGTTCGACGCCGTGGTTCAGCACACCCGCCACCTCAACGACTTCCCGATCCAGAACATCATCATCGCCCTGGCCGGGGTGGGCTTTGTGCTGCTGCTGTTCAAGCGGATCTGGTGGCCGGCCGCGGTATGGCTGTTACTGGTGGTGTCGATCGTGTACGCGTCGGCCCCGTTCGGCGGACCGATCGGCGCGGCGGCGGCCGGCTACAGCGATCTCTTCTACAGTGACCCGCGCCGGCTGTCCGCGGTGATCACCCTGCTGCTCGCGCCGATGGCGGGCCTGGCGCTGTTCTCAGCGACCCTGCTGGTGATGGCGTGGGTGCGCCGGACGGTTCAGCGCCGCACCGCCAACTCCCCCGACCGGCAGTTCTGGATCGGTGCCACCGCTGCCATGCTGTGTGTCATGTCGGTCGGCCTCGCCTGGCACTACTTCCCCCGCCACCGATTCCTGATGGGCGACAAGTACGACCACGTGATCGTCAGCGACGAGGATCTCCAGGCCTTCGCGTACCTCTCCTCCCTGCCAGGTGCTCGGGACTCCATCATCGGCAATGCCAACGTCGACGGAACGGCGTGGATGTATGCCGTCGCCGGACTGCATCCCCTGTGGACCCACTACGACTATCCGGTCCAGCAGGGCCCCGGCTACAACCGGTTCATCTTCTGGGTGCATGCCGACGACGCCGACAGCGATCCGCGGGTGGCCGCCGCGGTCCGCGCGCTGAACATCCGGTACGTGATGACCAGCACCCCGATTGTCCGCGGGTTCGTCATGCCGGACGGGCTAGTGTCTCTGGACAAGTCCGCGTCGTGGGCCAAGATCTACGACAACGGCGGTGCCCGCATCTACGAGTGGCGCGGGGCTGTGCAGTGACTGATACGAATGACCGACACGAGGGAATGCTGGAGCGCATGACGGCGAACTCTGACGACGACAGCATCGAGGTCATCCCCGGACCCGAAGCCGGCGAGACGGCCGAGGGCGACGACGAGCGGTCGATCACCGATCTGGTCGAACAGCCGGCGAAGGTGATGCGCATCGGCACCATGATCAAACAGCTGCTCGAGGAAGTGAAGGCCGCACCACTGGATGACGCCAGCCGCGCCCGGCTGCGCGAGATCCACGCCACCAGCATCCGCGAGTTGGAGGACGGCCTCGCCCCGGAGCTGCGCGAGGAACTCCAGCGGCTGGCACTGCCGTTCTCTGAAGACACCGTGCCGTCGGACGCCGAACTGCGCGTCGCGCAGGCTCAGCTCGTCGGCTGGCTGGAGGGTCTGTTCCACGGAATACAGACCGCGCTGTTCGCACAGCAGATGGCGGCCCGAGCGCAGCTGGAACACATGCGCCAGGGCGCGCTGCCACCCGGAGTGCCACAGCAACCGGGCGGACCGTCCGGCCACGGAACCGGGCAGTACTTGTAGAGCCGACGGTGACTCCCGCATCAGATCCCTACATCGAGACCCGTGACGCCTGGGTCGAATTTCCCATCTTCGACGCCAAGTCCCGATCGCTGAAGAAGACGTTCCTGGGCAAGGCCGGTGGCACGATCGGCCGCACCCGGGACGACGTGGTCGTGATCGAGGCGCTGCGCGACATCACCATGACGCTGCGCATGGGCGACCGGGTGGGTCTGGTGGGCCACAATGGCGCCGGGAAGTCCACGCTGCTCCGGCTGCTGTCGGGCATCTACGAGCCGACCCGCGGCCGAACCGTGGTGCGCGGCCGGGTGGCGCCGGTGTTCGACCTCGGCGTCGGGATGGACCCGGAGATCAGCGGCTACGAGAACATCATCATCCGCGGGCTGTTCCTGGGACAGACCCGCAAGCAAATGGCCGCCAAGGTCGACGAGATCGCCGAGTTCACCGAGTTGGGCGAGTACCTGGCCATGCCACTGCGCACCTACTCCACCGGCATGCGGGTGCGGTTGGCGATGGGCGTGGTCACCAGTATCGACCCGGAGATCCTGCTGCTCGACGAGGGCATCGGCGCGGTCGACGCCGACTTCCTGCGCAAGGCGCAGACGCGGTTGCAGGCGCTGGTCGAGCGGTCCGGAATCCTGGTGTTCGCCAGCCACTCCAACGAGTTTCTGGCCCGGCTGTGCAAGACGGCCATGTGGATCGACCACGGTGTGATCAGGATGACCGGCGAGATCGAAGACGTGGTGCGGGCGTACGAAGGCGAGGACGCCGCCCGGCACGTCGCCGAAGTTCTGGCCGAGACCTCCCAAGAAGGCTGGGCGGCCCAGCAATGACCGTGTGCGCTGTCGTCGTCACCCACCGTCGCCCCGACGAACTGGCCAAGTCGCTGGACGCGGTGACCACCCAGACCCGGATGATCGACCACCTCATCGTGGTGGACAACGACTTCGGCCACAGCACCGACGACCGGATCCGCGACCTGGTCGCCGGTCAGCCTGTCGCGACCACCTATCTGGGATCGCGCCGAAACCTCGGCGGCGCAGGCGGTTTCGCGCTCGGCATGCTGCACGCACTCGCACTGGGAGCCGACTGGGTATGGCTGGCCGACGATGACGGCCGACCCCGCGACGCCGAGGTTCTGGGGACCCTGCTGGACTGCGCGCAGCGGCACCGTCTCGCCGAAGTGTCACCGCTGGTGTGTGATCTCGACGACCCCGACCGGCTGGCGTTTCCGTTGCGGCGTGGCCTGAAGTGGCGCCGCCGGGTCGAGGAGTTGCGCACCGAGGGACCGGATCAGGACCTGCTGATAGGTATCGCGTCGCTGTTCAACGGAGCGCTTTTCAGCGCCGAAGCCATTGAGGCCGTGGGGGTTCCGGATCTGCGGCTCTTCGTGCGAGGTGACGAGGTGGAGATTCATCGGCGGCTGGTGCGCAGCGGACTGCCGTTCGGGACTTGTCTGGACACCGCGTATCTGCACCCCTGCGGTACCGATGAATTCAAGCCGATTCTCACGGGCCGGATGCATGCCCAGTACCCCGACGACCCCGCCAAACGGTTTTTCACCTACCGCAACCGCGGGTATGTGCTCGCCCAACCGGGTCTGCGCAGACTCCTGCCGCAGGAGTGGTTGCGGTTCGGTTGGTTCTTCCTGGTGACCCGCCGCGATCCGGCCGGTCTCGCGGAGTGGATCCGGTTGCGGCGTTTGGGCCGCCGCGAACGCTTCGGGCCACCCGGCGATCAGGGGCGTCGGCGGTGACATTCATCGACGCGGCCAGTCAATCCAAGACCATGCGCCGCGCCTGGGGCGATCTCACCGAGGGCTTCAACCGGCGCGAGCTGTGGCTGCACCTGGGCTGGCAGGACATCAAGCAGAAGTACCGCCGATCGGTGCTGGGGCCGTTCTGGATCACGATCGCCACCGGCACCACCGCGATCGCCATGGGACTGCTGTATTCGAAGCTGTTCGGCCTCGAGCTGTCCGAGCACCTGCCGTATGTGACGCTTGGACTGATCATCTGGAACATGATCAACGCCGCGATCCTCGAGGGCTCCGAAGTGTTCATCGCCAACGAGGGACTGATCAAACAGCTGCCCACTCCGCTCAGCGTGCACGTTTACCGGCTGGTGTGGCGGCAGATGATCCTGTTCGCGCACAACATCGTCATCTTCGCGATCATCGCCGTCGTCTATCCCAAACCGTGGTCGTGGGCCGATCTCACCGTGATCCCCGCGCTGCTGCTGATCATGGCGAACTGTGTGTGGGTATCGTTCTGCTTCGGGATCCTGGCCACCCGCTATCGCGACATCGGGCCGCTGCTGGCCGCACTGGTGCAGTTGCTGTTCTTCATGACGCCGATCATCTGGAATGCCGAGACCTTGGAGCGGCAGGGCGCGGGACGCTGGGCGAAGATCATCGAACTCAATCCGCTGCTGCACTATCTCGACATCCTGCGGGCGCCGTTGCTCGGCGCCCACCAGGAGCCCAGGCACTGGATCGTCGTCGGAGTCCTCACGGTGCTGGGGTGGTGCGCCGCCGCGCTGGCGCTGCGCCAGTACCGCGCGCGGGTGCCGTACTGGGTTTGATCAACCCCGCGTTCACAACGATCCGGTATCAGCCCGGGACGCTGCCGTCCACAGGTTCCGGCCCGAACCGGAAGCGCCGTGCACTGATCTCCTCCGGGGTGATCCGCACATAACGCAGTTTCGTCGTGGCCACCCAGGGCATCAGCTGTGCGCGATCGGCCTCGTGGATCTCCTCGGCGGTGGTGAGCACCTTGGCGGTGCCGCGAACGATCACGCTCCACCCTTCGGCGGTGGTGTGGTCGTCAGCCTCGAACAGCACAGAGTCGCTCATCACCGTGGTGAACAGCTTGGTGCCCTCCGCGGTACGGAACAGCAGCGAGCGTTTCTGAGTGACGAAGTTGACCGGGAAGATCTCCAGCTTCCCGCCGAATGACGTCACCAGCCTGCCGAGGGTGACACTGGACAGCAGGTCCCACGCCGCGTCGGCGGGCAGGGCCGTCACCGGCTCCTCAACACCAGTCATGGCCGCATCGTCTCCAGCACCGCCGCCCTGCGCAAGGGCCGAACGGCCCTCACGCCCGGCTTGCTTTGAGGTCCGTCATCTCCGCCAGCATGTTCTGCCGCGCCGAGGCCTCCCAGCGCTGCCGGCCCGCCTCGGTGCGGAACACCGCCGGCGCCTCGAGTAGTGCCGCCAGAACCTGGAGGCGACCCTTGGTGAAGACGGTGTCGTCGATATGCGCGTACTCCAGACGGATCGCCGCGGTGTTGCGCCGGTAGACATCCGGGCGCACGGCCAGAGCCGACAGGTCGGCGTCGGAGAGCACTTCTCCATTGTGGTCACCGGCGGCCGGGTCGTGGGTCACGGTCAGGCGCACCAGTCGCGCCACTTCATCGACCAACCTGGCACGCACACCGAGCCGGGACAGCTCCGTCTCCGCGCGCCGTGCGCTGCGCTCCTCGTCGTCGGGCCGGCCGTCGTAGACCGAGTCGTGATACCAGGCCGCCAGACGCACCGCGTCGCTGTCGTCGGCGCAGACCGCGAGCTCATCGACTGCGGCCAGCACATCACGCAGGTGCGCGACGCAGTGGTAATGGCGGTGCGGCTGCGACCACGAGGCGAGCAATCGCTCCCCGACGGCGATCGCACCCGCATCGGCGGTCTGCGGGCCGATCACCTCCGCCCACGCCTCGATCAGGTCGCCCACCACACCATGGTGCCTTCTGATCGGCTCCCACGGTAGCCGCGGGCCGTAAGCTTCCCGCGATGGCCGAAACCGCCCCACCGACGCTGAGCCTGAGGACCCAGGTCCTGCGATTCGTGATTACGGGTGGGTTCTCGGCCCTCGTCGACTTCGGCATTTACCTCTTTCTGTACCGGGTGGTGGGCCTTCAGGTCGACCTCGCCAAGGCGATCAGTTTCGTGGCGGGCACCGCCACCGCCTACCTGATCAACCGGCGCTGGACGTTCGCGGCCGCGCCCAGCCGGGGCCGCTTTGCCGCCGTGATGGCGTTGTATGCGCTGACGTTCGCCGTGCAGGTGGGTATCAACCACCTGTGTCTGCGACTGTTCGATTACCAGGGGTGGGCGGTGCCGGTGGCCTTCGTCATCGCCCAGGGAACCGCGACGGTGATCAACTTCGCCGTCCAGCGTGCGGTGATTTTCCGGTCACGGGCCTGACCGGGCCCGCACGGTACCCTCGTCACGATGTCCGTAACGACGACCAGGCAGCGGCTGACCGGCTGGGCGCGCACCGCGCCCAGCGTCGCCGAGGTTTTGTCGACCCCCGATCCCGAGGAGATCATCAAGGCCGTAGCCCGGGTGGCCCACGAGGCCGCCGACGGACGGCACCGCGGGATCATCGCCCGCGGGCTCGGCCGCTCCTACGGGGATAACGCCCAGAACGGCGGCGGACTGGTCGTCGACATGACCGCGCTCAACCGCATCCACAGCATCGACGCCGCGACCGGGATGGTCGACTGCGATGCCGGCGTGAGCCTGAACCAGTTGATGAAAGCCGCACTGCCGTGCGGACTGTGGGTACCGGTGCTGCCGGGAACCCGGCAGGTGACCATCGGCGGTGCGATCGGGTGCGACATCCACGGCAAGAACCACCACAGCGCCGGAAGCTTCGGCGACCACGTCCGCTCGATGGATGTGCTGACCGCCGACGGTCAGGTCCACACTGTCACCCCGGACGGACACGGTGCGGATCTGTTCTGGGCCACCGTCGGCGGCAACGGACTGACCGGGATCATCCTGCGCGCCACCATTGAGATGACCCAGACCGAGACGGCGTATTTCATCGCCGACGGCGACGTCACCGGCAGCCTCGATGAGACCATCGCGTTCCACAGCGACGGCAGCGAGGCCAACTACACCTACTCCAGCGCCTGGTTCGACGCGATCAGCGCGCCGCCGAAACTGGGCCGGGCGGCCATTTCCCGCGGATCGCTGGCCCGGCTCGACCAGTTGCCGCCGAAGCTGCAGCGCGACCCACTGAAATTCGATGCGCCGCAACTGCTCACGTTCCCCGACATCTTCCCCAACGGGCTGGCCAATAAGTACACCTTCGGGCCGATCGGCGAACTCTGGTACCGCAAGTCCGGCACCTACCGCGGCAAGGTCCAGAACCTCACCCAGTTTTATCACCCGCTGGACATGTTCGGAGAGTGGAACCGCGCCTACGGACCAGCCGGGTTCCTGCAATACCAGTTCGTCGTCCCCACCGAGGCCGTGGAGGAATTCAAGGCGATCATCGTCGACATCCAGGCGTCCGGTCATCACTCGTTCCTCAATGTGTTCAAACTCTTCGGCCCGGGAAACCAAGCGCCGCTGAGCTTCCCGATCCCCGGCTGGAACGTCTGCGTCGACTTCCCGATCAAAGCCGGCCTCGGCCGGTTCGTCACCGACCTCGACCGCCGCGTGCTGCAGTTCGGTGGGCGCCTCTACACCGCCAAGGACTCGCGCACCGACGCAGCGACCTTCCATGCCATGTATCCGCGCATCGACGAGTGGATCGCGGTGCGTCGCAGGGTCGACCCGCACAATGTGTTCGCCTCGGACATGGCCCGACGGTTGGAGTTGCTCTAGATGGTTCTCGATGCGGTTGGCAGCCCCCAGGCGATCCTGCTGCTCGGCGGCACCTCCGAGATCGGACTGGCGATCTGTGAGCGCTACCTACGGGACGCTCCGGCCAGGATCGTCCTGGCCGCGTTGCCCGGGGATCCGGGCCGCGAGGATGCCGTCGCGCAGATGACGGCCGCCGGTGCCAAATCGGTCACGGTGGTCGACTTCGATGCCGTCGACACCCAGACTCACCCCGCGGTGATCGACGAGTGCTTCTCCGGCGGAGACGTCGATGTCGCCATCGTCGCTTTCGGACTGCTCGGTGACGCCGAGGAACTGTGGCAGGACCAACCCAAGGCCGTCCAGATCGCCACGATCAATTACACCGCAGCCGTTTCGGTGGGGGTGCTCCTCGGTGAGCGGATGCGCCGGCAGGGCTTCGGGCAGATCATCGCGATGAGTTCGGCCGCAGGGGAACGGGTTCGCCGTTCCAACTTCGTCTACGGGTCCACCAAGGCCGGCCTTGACGGGTTTTATCTAGGCCTCGGAGAGGCTCTGCGCGAGTACGGGGTCCGCGTTCTGGTGATCCGGCCCGGCCAGGTGCGCACGCGGATGAGTGCGCACGTCAAGGAGGCCCCGCTGACCGTCGACAAGGACTACGTCGCCGACCTCGCCGTCACGTCCTGCGCCAAGGGCAAGGATCTGGTGTGGGCGCCGGGAACCTTCCGCTACGTGATGATGGTGCTGCGGCACATTCCGCGGCCCATCTTCCGCAAGCTGCCGATCTAAACCGTCACCGGTATGCGCATCGCGTTGGCGACCGCCGGCCAGATGGCCGCGGCAACTCTGATCGCGCTGGCCGTCTCGGTGGTGTCGCTGGCCGCGATCGCCCGGGTGGAGTGGCCGGCGTTCCCGTCGTCGAACCAGTTACACGCCCTGACCACGGTCGGACAGGTGGGGTGCCTGCTCGGACTGCTGCTGGTCGGCTGGTTGTGGCGGCGCCGCATGCTGTGGCCGGCGCGCATCGGTGCGGCGGTGTTCCTCTCCGGGTTCGCGGTGGTGACCCTCGGCATGCCGTTGGGCGCCACCAAGCTCTATCTGTTCGGCATCTCGGTGGACCAGCAGTTCCGGACCGAGTACCTCACCCGGCTGGCCGACAGTCCGGCGCTGCGCGATATGACCTACGCCGGCATGCCGCCGTTCTATCCGCCGGGCTGGTTCTGGATCGGCGGGCGGGCCGCCGCACTCACCGGAACCCCGGCCTGGGAGATGTTCAAGCCGTGGGCCATCACCTCGATCGCGGTCGCCGTCGCGGTGGCGATGGTCCTGTGGGCGCAGCTGATCCGCTTCGAGTACGCGCTCGCGGTCACCGCGGCCAGTGCCGCGGTAACACTGGCCTACAGCTCACCGGAGCCCTACAGCGCCGTCATCGCCGTGCTCATCCCCCCGGTGCTCGTCCTGGCCTGGGCCGGTCTGCACCGGCCATCCGGTGGCTGGGCGGCCGTTACCGGCGTGGGGTTGTTCCTGGGTTTCGCAGCGACGTTCTACACCCTGCTGTTCGGCTTCACGGCCTTCACCGTCGCCGTCATGGCTGTCGTCGCCGCGGCGGCGCGCCGCTCCACCGGCCCCCTGCTGCGGCTGGTGGTGATCGCGGTGATCGCTGCCGCTGTCGGCGCCATCACCTGGTTGCCCTTCCTGGTGCGCGCGGTGCGCGGACCGCTGAGCGACACCGGAAGCGCCCAGCACTACCTGCCCGTCGACGGTGCGGTGCTGACGTTCCCGATGCTGCAACTGTCGCTACTGGGCGCGCTCTGCATGCTCGGCACGGTGTGGCTGGCCTGGCGCGCCCGCTCCGATGTGCGCGCGGCAGCGCTGGGCATCGGGGTGCTGTCGCTGTACGCCTGGTCGCTGTTGTCGATGCTCACCACGCTGGCCGGTACCACACTGCTGTCGTTCCGGCTGCAGCCCACGCTGACCGTGTTGCTCTGTGTCGCAGGGGTATTCGGCTTCATCGACGTGGCGCAAGCGGCCGCGCGCCGATGGAACCGGCGGGTGCTGCCCGTCGCGGTGGCGGTGGGGCTCATCGGCGCGATCGGTTTCAGCCAGGACATCCCACACGTCCTCCGTCCCGACCTCACCGTCGCCTATACCGATACCGACGGCTACGGCCAGCGTGGGGATCGCCGGCCGCCGGGCTCGGAGAAGTACTACCCGCGGATCGACGCGGCCATCCTCGAGGCCACTGGAAAGCCCCGCGATGAAACGGTGGTGATGACCGCCGACTACAGCTTCCTTTCCTATTACCCGTACTTTGCGTTCCAGGGCCTTACCTCCCACTACGCCAATCCGCTGGCGAACTTCGACGGCCGCGCGGCCGCCATCGAATCGTGGGCCGATCTCACCAGCGCCGAGGAGTTCACCGCCGCCCTCGACGCGTCGCCGTACGAACCGCCGTCGGTATTCCTGCTGCGCCGCGGCGGCGCGGCAGGCTCGGCGCAGGCCTACACCCTGCGACTGGCCGAAGACGTGTACCCCAACCAGCCCAATGTGCGGCGCTACACCCTGGAACTCGACGCCGCTCTGTTCGCGGCCCCGCACTTCACCGTCACAGACATCGGGCCCTTCGTGCTCGCCATCCGAAACCCGCGTGATGGCGCGGGGAATTAGCATCTAGCCCCGTGACGGCGACGAGGGCGAACTACCGAACCGCCCGTGTGGTCGCCGCGGTCGCGGGCCTGATCGGCATCGCGTGCGCGGTCCTGACCCCGTTTCTGCCAGTCAAGCAGACCACCGCACAGCTGAACTGGCCGCAGAACGGCACCCTGAGTAGCGTGACCGCACCGCTGATCGGTTATGTGGCAACCGATCTGGAGATCACCGTGCCGTGCAGCGCCGCGCGCGGACTCGACACCACCGGCACCACGGTCCTGCTGTCCACGGTGCCCAAGCAGGCGCCCAAGGCCGTCGACCGGGGACTGCTGATCCAGCGCGTCAACGGGGATCTGGTCGTCGTCGTGCGGAACACCCCCGTGGTGGTGGCGCCGATCAGCGGTGTGCTCAGCCCCGCATGCCAGAGATTGGTCGTCACCGCCCATTCCGACAAGGTGACCGGCGAGTTCGTCGGCCTCTCACAAGGACCGGCCGGTGACGACCCAGGGGCACCGCTGCGCGGTGAACGCGGCGGCTACGACTTCCGGCCGCAGATCGTCGGAGTGTTCACCGACCTGGCCGGCCCGGCTCCGCCCGGGCTGAGCCTGTCGGCCACCATCGACACCCGCTACACCAACGCCCCGAGTGCGGTGAAGATGGCCACGATGGTCGTCGGTGTACTGGCCACCCTGCTGGCGCTGATCGCCTTGCACGTCCTCGACACCGCCGACCGCACCCGCCACCGTCGGTTGCTGCCGAACCGGTGGTGGTCACTGAATCGGCTCGACGGAGTGGTTGTCGCCGTGCTGGTGTGGTGGCACTTCGTCGGCGCCAACACCTCCGACGACGGCTACATCCTCACGATGGCGCGGGTGTCGGAGAACGCCGGCTATATGGCCAACTACTACCGGTGGTTCGGCACGCCTGAGGCGCCATTCGGCTGGTACTACGACCTGCTGGCCCTGTGGGCGCACGTCTCGACCGCCAGCGTCTGGATGCGCCTGCCCACCCTGCTGATGGCGTGCGCGTGCTGGTGGCTGATCAGCCGGGAGGTGATCCCGAGACTCGGCGCCGCTGTCAAGTCCAGCCGCGCCGCCGCCTGGACCGCCGCCGGGATGTTCCTGGCGGTCTGGCTGCCGCTCAACAACGGACTTCGCCCCGAACCCATCATCGCCCTCGGCATCCTGGCGACCTGGTGCTCGGTCGAACGTGGGGTGGCCACCAGCAGGCTGTTGCCGGTGGCGGTGGCGTGCATCCTCGGCACCCTCACGCTGTTCTCCGGTCCGACCGGCATCGCCTCGATCGGCGCGCTGTTGGTCGCCATCGGGCCGCTGCGCACCATCCTGGGCCGCCGCAGTCGCCAGTTCGGTCTGCTGCCGTTGCTTGCCCCGATCGTGGCCGCCGGCGCGGCGCCGATCATTCTGATGTTCCGGGACCAGACCATCGCCGCGGTGGCCCAGGCCAATGCGCTCAAACGCGCGGTCGGTCCCAGCCTGAGCTGGTTCGACGAGCACACCCGCTACGAGCGGCTGATGATGGCGACCCCGGACGGTTCCATCGCCCGGCGGTTCGCGGTACTGGCGCTGATCATCGCACTCGCGGTGACGGTGGCGATGATGTTGCGCCGCGGCCACATTCCCGGCACCGCCGCCGGACCGAGCCGACGGATCATCGGCATCACCGTCATCTCGTTCCTGGCGATCATGTTCACCCCGACCAAGTGGACGCATCACTTCGGTGTCTTCGCGGGATTGGCCGGATCACTCGGTGCCCTCGCGGCGATCGCGGTGGCGCCGGCGGTGATGCGGTCGCGCCGCAACCGAATGGTGTTCGCCGCGGTGGTGTTGTTCGTGGTGGCGCTGTCGTTCGCCAGTGTCAACGGCTGGTGGTACGTCTCCAATTTCGGTGTGCCATGGTCGAACCAGTTCCCGCAGTGGCGGCTGGGCTTCACCACGGTGCTGCTGGGCTGCTCGGTGCTGGCGCTGATCGTGGCGGCCTGGCTGCACTTCCGGGCGGCGGATCCCGACCGGCCTGACTCCGGCCGTCGGTGGGCGCGGCTGGGCCGTTCGCCACTGGCACTCGCGGCGTGGGCAATGGTCGTCTTCGAGGTCGTGTCTTTGACCCTCGGCATGGTCAACCAGTACCCGGCCTGGTCGGTGGGCAGATCCAACCTGGAGGCACTGACCGGCAAGACCTGCGGACTGGCCGATGACGTGATGGTCGAGCAAGACCCCAACAGCGGCATGCTGACCCCGGAGGGAGTCCCGGTGGGGGTCGGACTCGGTGCGGTGAGCGCAGAGGGATTCTCCCCCAACGGAATACCAGCCGACGTCTCTGCAGACCCGGTGATGGAACCGCCCGGCGGCGGTAACTTCATCGATGCTGCCGACGACACCGCCACCGTGACGGAGGCCGGCACCGGGGGCGCCACGATCGCAGCGGTGGGCGTCAACGGCTCGCGGGCCCGACTGCCCTACGGTCTCGATCCGGCGAGCACCCCGGTGATGGGCAGCTGGCGATCCGGTGCGCAGCAGCCCGCGGTGCTGCGCTCGGCGTGGTACCGACTGCCGCCGCGGGAGTCACTCGATGCTGGTGCGCCGCTCCTGGTGGTCTCGGCTGCGGGCCGCTTCGACCCCGACGAGGTCATCGTGCAGTGGGCCACTGATGCCGGTGCGGCGGCGGGCCGCCCAGGCGGGGCGATGTCCTTCGCCGATATCGGCCCGGCGCCCGCCTGGCGCAATCTGCGCGCACCGATGTCCGCCATCCCCGCCTCGGCCACCCAGATCAGGTTGATCGCCGCCGACGACGACCTCGCTCCCCAGCACTGGGTGGCGGTCACACCGCCGCGCATCCCGACCCTGAACACGCTGCAGCAGGTGGTCGGGTCAAGCGATCCGGTGCTGCTGGATTGGCTCGTCGGTCTGGCCTTCCCCTGCCAGCGCCCGTTCGGACACAGCAGCGGCGTCACCGAAGTGCCGAAGTGGCGCATCCTGCCCGACCGGTTCGGCGCCGAAGCCAACTCACCGGTGATGGACAACATCGGCGGCGGGCCGCTGGGCATCAGCGAGTTGCTGCTGCGGGCGACGACCGTGCCGACCTACCTCTCCGGCGACTGGTTCCGGGACTGGGGCGCACTGCAGCGGCTCGCGCTGTTCTACCCAGGGGCGGTGCCGGCCCAGCTGGACCGCGGCACCCAAACCCGAACCGGCTGGTGGAGCCCGGCGCCACTGCGTCCAACGTAGAGCGGGGGTTGCGTCCGACGTAAGCGGGCTGCCGGGACGCCGAGCCCGCCGCCGCGCCGCCCGTTCCGCAGCCGTTCGTTCGCCTACGATCGACGCTCGTGCCCAGCGAGCGAGTCGATTCCACCCGAATCGCCCGACTCGTCGCGGTGATCGCGGGTATGGCCGGTGTGCTCCTGTGTGGGCTCACTCCGCTGCTTCCGGTCACCCAGACCACCGCGACCGTGTTGTGGCCGCAGGCTCCCAGCCCCGGCGGCATGGTCGGCAACATCACCGCGCCGCTGGTCTCCGGCGCCCCCCGGGCGTTGGAGGTGTCCATCCCGTGCTCGGCGATCGCCAGCCTGCCCGCCGCCGGCGGGCTGGTGTTCGGCACCAACCCGCCCGACGGCATCGACGCATCCCGTAACGGACTTATCGTGCGTGCCACCGGGGATGCCGTCGTCGTCGCATTCCGCGACACCGTCGCCGCCGTTGCCCCCCGCGCGGCCGTCACCGCCGGGACCTGCAGCGAACTGCGGGCGTGGGCCAACGCGGGAGTGGTGGGGGCGGACTTCGTCGGCATACCCGGTGCTGCCGGCACCTTGGCGCCGGATAAGAAACCGCAAGTCACCGGGGTTTTCACTGAACTGAAAGTTCCTGCGGGACCTGGCCTTTCGGCGCGTATCGACATCGATACCCGATTCATCACCGCGCCCACCGCGCTCAAACAGCTCGTGATGGCGGTGGGGCTGCTGTGCGTGGGCGCCTCGATCACGGCGCTGTGGGTGCTGGACCGCCGTTGGGGTAATCGCCGGGCGGTGCGCGGCTCCCGGAACCGGCTGCGGCACTGGTTCACCGACACCGCTGTCATCGGCACGCTGCTGGGATGGCATGTCATCGGAGCGATCTCCTCCGACGACGGCTATAACCTCACCATCGCCCGCATCTCCAGCGACGCCGGCTACGTGACGAACTACTACCGCTACTTCGGCGCCAGCGAGGCGCCGTTCGACTGGTATCAGTCGGTGCTGGCGCAGCTCGCCTCGGTCAGCACCGCCGGGGTGTGGATGCGTCTGCCCGCCACCGCGGCGGCCATCGGCAGCTGGCTGGTCCTGAGTCGCCATGTGCTGCCCAGGCTCGGCCCGGCCGCGGGTGGGCTGACCGGCAGCCGGGTTGCGGTCGGCACGGCCGGTGCGGTGTTCCTGGCCGCCTGGCTGCCGTTCAACAACGGCCTGCGCCCCGAGCCACTGATCGCGTTCGGTGTGCTGGCGGCATGGATGGCGGTGGAACGTACCATCGCCACCCGTCGGCTGGTTCCCACCGTCGTCGCGATCGTTATCGCGGTGTTCACCGTGACGCTGGCGCCGCAGGGACTGGTGGTGTTGGCGCCGCTGCTGGTCGGGGCACGGGCGGTGCTCCGAATCATCGGCCGCCGCAGACTCCTCGACGGCGTGCTGGCGCCGCTTGCGGCGCTGACCGCCGCCGCCTCGCTGATCTTCGTCGTGGTGTTCCGCGATCAGACGTTGGCAACCGTGGCGGAGTCGGCGCGCATCAAGTACGTCGTGGGACCCACGATCTCCTGGTACCAGGATTTCCTGCGCTACTACTTCCTTACCGTCGAGGAGAACGTCGAAGCCTCGCTGACGCGGCGCTTCGCCGTCCTGCTGATGCTGCTGTGCATGTTCGGAATGCTGGCCCTGCTGCTGCGTCGCGGGCATGTGCCCGGCCTGGCCCGCGGGCCCGTGTGGCGGCTGATCGGCAGCACCGCACTGGGGCTGCTGCTGCTGACCTTCACCCCGACCAAATGGGCGGTGCAGTTCGGCGCGTTCGCCGGGCTGACGGCCGCACTCGGTGCGGTGACGGCGTTCGCCTTCGCCCGGGTCGGACTGCACAGCCGGCGCAATCTCGCGCTGTACGTGACGGCGCTGCTGTTCGTGCTCGCCTGGGCCACCTCGGGTGTCAACGGATGGTTCTACGTCGGCAACTACGGAGTGCCGTGGTATGACCGTCAGCCAGTGCTTCTGCACCAGCCGGTCACGAGCATGTTCCTGGCACTGGCGGTGATCACCGGTCTGATCGCGGGCTGGCTGCACTTCCGGATGGACTATGCCGGGCACACCGAGGTGAAGGACACCCGCCGCAACCGGGTATTGGCCTCCACTCCGCTGCTGGTGTTCTCGTTGGTCATGGTGCTGCTGGCCGTCGGGTCGATGGCGAAGGGTTTCGTGCAGCGCTATCCCGCCTACACCACCGGCAAGGCCAACCTGGCCGCGTTGCAATCGGGTCTGAGCGGCACCAGTTGCGCGATGGCCGACGACGTCCTCGTCGAGGCCGACCCGAACGCAGGGACGTTGCAACCGGCGCCCGGACAGAAGTGGGGTCGCTACGGTCCACTCGGCGGTGAGGACCCCGTGGGGTTCACCCCCAACGGGGTGAGCGACACCCTCGACCCGGTGACGCCGTTCGTCGCCAACCCCGGCACAGTCAACTCCGACGGCTCGCCGAACAAGCCCAACGCGGGCATCGCCTTCGCGGCGGGCACCGGTGGCGGCTACGGCCC
>JAIOQK010000356.1 GCA_021413425.1 Mycobacterium sp. | reverse complement strand
GGGTATCACCGCGGCGGTCTCCCCGCACACGCTGCGGCATTCCTTCGCGACCCACCTGCTCGACGGCGGTGCCGATGTGCGGGTTGTCCAGGAACTGCTGGGGCACGCCTCGGTGACCACGACCCAGATCTACACGCTGGTCACCGTCACTGCGCTGCGCGAGGTGTGGGCGGGGGCGCACCCCCGGGCGTGAGTACCCGGTGTTTGAGTGCCATGCGACCACAGCGGGCGGGGCGCATGGATAGACTTTCGCCGATGTTCACCACGCCGCCCCACTCCGAGCCGGCGGCGGCGTGACCGACCAGGCCGACGACGCAGCCCCGGGCCTCACTGGCCGCCCGCCGCGCGACATCCCCACGCCCAGGCCGTTGACCAGCCATGGTCCGGCCGTGGTGATCTCCATGTGCAACCAGAAAGGTGGCGTGGGCAAGACCACCTCGACGATCAACCTGGGCGCATCCCTGGCCGAATACGGGCGCAAGGTGCTGCTGGTGGATCTCGATCCCCAGGGTGCGCTCTCAGCCGGGCTGGGTGTGCCGCACTACGAACTGTCCAACACGGTGCACAACCTGATGATCGAGCCGCGGGTCGGGATCGACGACGTCATCATCGGAACCCGCGTCGACGGTCTGGACCTGGTGCCCAGCAATATCGACCTGTCCGCGGCCGAGATTCAACTGGTCAACGAGGTCGGACGCGAGCAGACCCTGGCCCGCGCCTTGGCGCCGGTGCTGGAGCGCTACGACTACATCCTGATCGACTGCCAGCCCTCGCTGGGGCTGCTGACGGTCAACGCACTGGCCTGCTCGGACGGTGTCATCATTCCGACCGAATGCGAGTACTTCTCGCTGCGTGGTCTGGCGCTGCTCACCGACACCGTCGACAAGGTGCGTGAGCGGCTCAACCCGAGGCTGACCATCAGCGGCATCCTGGTGACCCGCTTCGACACCCGCACCACTAACGCCCGCGAAGTGATGGCCCGGGTGCTGGAGCGTTTCGGTGACCTGGTGTTCGACACCGTCATCACTCGCACCGTCCGGTTCCCGGAGACCAGTGTCGCCGGCGAACCCATCACCTCCTGGGCGCCGAAATCCGGTGGTGCCCAGGCATACCGAGCGTTGGCCCGCGAGGTCATCGACCGTTTCGGCAAGTGAGCACCGACACGGTGTTGACCCAAACCTCCGAGCCGGCCGAGACACCCGAAAAGGGCTTCCGGGTCAAGCTGACCAATTTCGAGGGGCCTTTCGACCTTCTCCTGCAGCTGATCTTCGCCCACCGCCTCGATGTCACCGAGGTTGCGCTGCACGAAGTGACCGACGAGTTCATCGCCTACACCCGCGCGATCGGGCCTCTACTCGAACTCGATGAGACCACGGCGTTTCTGGTGATCGCCGCGACGCTGCTCGACCTCAAGGCCGCCCGGCTGCTGCCTGCCGGTGAGGTGCAGGACGAGGAGGACCTGGCACTGCTGGAGGTCCGTGATCTGCTGTTCGCGCGGCTGTTGCAGTACCGCGCCTACAAGCACGTCGCGGAGATGTTCGCCGAACTTGAAGCCGCGGCGCTGCGCAGCTACCCGCGGTCGGTCGCGCTGGACGAGTGCTTCAACGAGCTGCTTCCCGAGGTGATGATCGGCGTCGACGCGCAGCGCTTCGCCGAGATCGCTGCGGCCGCCTTTGCGCCGCGCCCGGTGCCGGTGGTCTCCACCGACCACCTGCACGTCTCCCGGGTATCGGTGCCCGAGCAGGCCGAGCGGCTGCTGGATGTGCTGCAGCACAGGGGAGTGGGGCAGTGGGCGTCGTTCTCCGAACTTGTTGCCGACTGTGCTGAGCCGATCGAGATCGTGGGGCGGTTCCTGGCGCTGCTCGAGTTGTACCGGGCTCGGACGGTAACATTCGAGCAATCCGAACCGCTTGGTGTGCTCCAGATTTCATGGACCGGGAACCGCATGGTGAATGAGGACCTGGTGAGAGCCGAGTGGGAAGAGTAAGCCCCAGTCATGACCGATGACCTAGCAACCGACGACACAGTCGACGTCGACGGCGCGGATGTGGATGACGCCGATCTCGCGCACATCCTGGAGGCCCTGCTGCTGGTGGTCGACGCCCCGGTCAGCGCTGAGGCCCTCGCGTCGGCGATCGCGCAGCCGGTACACCGCGTCACCGAGACGCTGCACCGGATCGCCGAGGATTTCACCGCCCGCGACAGCGGCATCGACCTGCGTGAAGCCGGCGGCGGATGGCGGATGTACACCCGGTCGCGGTACGCGCCCTACGTCGAACGGCTGCTGCTGGACGGGGCCCGCTCGAAGCTGACCCGCGCGGCACTGGAGACCCTCGCGGTGGTGGCCTACCGCCAGCCGGTGACCCGGGCACGGGTGAGTGCGGTCCGCGGCGTCAACGTGGACGCGGTGGTGCGGTCGCTGCTGGCCCGCGGTCTGATCACCGAGGCGGGCACCGATGCTGATACCGGCGCCACGACATTCGCCACCACCGAACTGTTCCTGGAGCGCTTGGGTCTGTCGTCGCTGGCCGAGCTGCCCGATATCGCGCCGCTGCTGCCCGACGTCGACGTGATCGACGATCTCAGCGAAAGCCTGGACCTCGAACCGCGCTTCGCCAAGCTGTCCGGGGTCGGGCAACCGGACACACCGGTGTCCTTCGACGTCGACACCGAGGGCTGATGTCCGACGCCGAAGGCATCCGCTTGCAGAAGGTCCTGTCGCAGGCCGGGATTGCCTCCCGGCGGGTGGCCGAGCGGATGATCACCGAAGGCCGGGTCGAGGTCGACGGCCGGGTGGTCACCGAACTGGGCACCCGGGTCGATCCGGACGTTGCGCAGATCCGCGTCGACGGCGCCCGCGTGCTGCTCGACGATTCGATGGTCTACCTGGCGGTGAACAAACCCGCCGGCATGCACTCGACGATGTCGGACGATCTGGGCCGGTCCTGCATCGGGGATCTGATCGAGCATCGGGTGCGGGGCAACCGGAATCTGTTCCACGTCGGTCGACTCGACGCCGACACCGAGGGCCTACTGCTGCTGACCAACGACGGCGAACTGGCACACCGGTTGATGCACCCGTCCTTCGAAGTGTCCAAGACCTATCTGGCCACGGTGGCGGGCTCGGTTCCGCGTGGACTGGGCAAGACGTTGCGCGCAGGTGTGGAACTCGACGACGGACCAGCGAGCGTGGATGACTTCGCAGTCGTCGACGCCGTCCCCGGTAAGACCCTGCTGCGGGTGACGCTGCACGAAGGCCGCAAGCGCATCGTGCGCAGACTGCTGTCCGCAGTGGGTTTCCCGGTACAGGAATTGGTGCGTACCGATATCGGACCGCTGATGCTGGGTAACCAGCGGCCGGGATCAATCCGGGCGCTGACCCGCAAGGAGATCGGCGACCTCTACCGGACGGTGGGAATGTGACCCCGGTGGTGATCGCTATCGACGGCCCCGCTGGGACTGGAAAGTCCTCTGTATCACGGGGTTTGGCGCACAGACTCGGCGCGCGCTACCTCGATACCGGATCGATGTACCGGATTGTCACCCTCGCCGTGCTGCGCGCCGGCATCGACCTCGACGATCCGCAGGCCATCGCGGTCGCGGCCGGTACGCCGCTGGAGGTCGGTCACGACCCGGATGCGGATCGGGCCCTCCTCGGCGAGGAGGATGTCACTGCGGCGATCCGTGGCGACGAGGTCACCCGCGCCGTCTCCGCGGTGTCCGCGGTACCGGAAGTCCGCAGCCGTCTGGTCGCGTTACAGCGGGAACTGGCGAACGGACCCGACAGCGTGGTGGTCGAGGGCCGCGATATCGGCACGGTGGTCCTTCCTGACGCTGACGTCAAGATCTTCCTGACCGCCTCCGCGCAGACGCGAGCCGGGCGCCGAAACGATCAGAACGTCGCGGCGGGACTGCCCGACGACTACGACGCGGTGCTGGCCGATGTGCTGCGCCGCGACCACCTGGACTCCACCCGGTCGGTGTCGCCGCTGCGAGCCGCGCCCGACGCGGTGGTCGTTGATACCAGTGATATGACCCGTGACGAAGTGATCGAGCTGCTGTGTGATCTGGTGGCCGAGAGGACAGGGGTCACGCGGTGACGCAGGACGGCACGACACAGGACGGCAGCTGGGTCGACGAGAGCGATTGGCAACTGGGCGAGGACGTGGCCGCGCAGTTCGGTGACGGACCGGCAGCGCCGCCGCCGGTGCTGGCAGTGGTCGGTCGGCCCAATGTCGGAAAGTCCACCCTGGTGAACCGGATCCTGGGCCGGCGGGAAGCCGTCGTGCAAGACCTGCCCGGCGTGACCCGGGACCGGGTGTCCTACGACGCGTTGTGGAGTGGACGGCGGTTCATGGTGCAGGACACCGGCGGGTGGGAGCCCGACGCCAAGGGGCTGCAGCAACTGGTCGCCGAGCAGGCCTCGGTCGCCATGCAGACCGCCGACGCGGTGATCCTGGTCGTCGATGCACTGGTGGGCGCCACCACCGGCGACGAGGCGGCGGCCCGGATTCTGCGGCGATCGGGCAAGCCGGTGTTCCTGGCCGCCAACAAGGTGGACAACGAGAAGGGCGAAGCCGACGCCGCGGCGCTGTGGTCGCTGGGGCTGGGGGAGCCGCACCCGATCAGCGCCATGCACGGCCGAGGGGTGGCCGACCTTCTCGACGAGGCCGTGTCCGCGCTGCCGGAGGTGTCCGGGGTCGCGGCGGCCGGCGGCGGTCCGCGGCGGGTGGCGCTGGTGGGCAAACCGAATGTCGGGAAGAGTTCGCTGCTCAACCGGTTGACCGGAACCCAGCGCTCGGTGGTCCACGACGTGGCCGGGACCACCGTGGATCCGGTGGACTCCCTGATCGAATTAGATGGCAAGCCTTGGCGTTTCGTCGATACCGCGGGTCTGCGGCGGCGGGTCGGGCAGGCCAGCGGCCATGAGTTCTACGCCTCGGTGCGTACCCACAGCGCGATCGACGCCGCCGAAGTCGTGGTCGTTCTTCTGGACGCGTCCGAGCCACTGAGCGAACAGGACCAGCGAATCCTCTCGATGGTCATTGAGGCGGGGCGGGCTCTGGTGATCGCCTTCAACAAGTGGGATCTGGTCGACGAGGATCGCCGCTACCTGCTGGACCGGGAGATCGACCTGCAACTGGGTCAGGTGCAGTGGGCGCCCCGGGTCAACATCTCGGCGATGACCGGCCGAGCGGTGCAGAAACTGGTGCCGGCGATGGAGACCTCGCTGGCCTCGTGGGACGCCCGTATCTCCACCGGCCAACTCAATGCCTGGCTCAAGGAGGTCGTTGCGGCGACTCCGCCGCCGGTACGCGGCGGCAAGCAGCCGCGCATCCTGTTCGCCACCCAGGCCACCGCCCGCCCGCCGACCTTCGTGTTGTTCACCTCCGGTTTCCTGGAGGCCGGCTACCGGCGGTTCCTCGAGCGCAGACTGCGTGAGACCTTCGGCTTCGAGGGCTCGCCCATCCGAATCAACGTCCGGGTGCGGGAGAAGCGGAAGGGTACGGCGCGCTAGCCGCGCGAATTTGTTGTCACCGGCCTCGCGGCTCCATCATGCCAATTCGTCACAGTGACGAATTGGGCGCGAGTAGCGGGGAGTCGTGGGGGGTCGGCGATCGAGGTCCACCCGGGCCGTCGGCCGATCCGGTCCAGTCATCGCCCCCGGGTGGAATCCGTCGCGCAGTTGTCGGGTGCGCCGGCGGCCCTCCGAGATCGCCGCCGATCGTCGTGCGGTCATCTGGAGCGCCTGAGCCGGGCGGCTGGGGCACGGTTTGACACGGCGCGGTTCGGCGGCGGAATCGGATCCGGATCCTCATCGCCCAGTTCAGGGTTATGCCGATAAGCCACATTATGTCAAGTTAGACCAGGCCCGCCGGGATTTGCCCCCACCCCCGGTGAGCAGGTCTTTTAATCGTTCGGCGCCTGGCAGAATCAGCTCATGCGAAATCTTCTACGCCGAATGACAACCGCCGTCCTTGCGGCCATCCCCATTGCTGCCTCGTCGCTGTTCGGTGCCGGGATCGGTTCAGCAGAGCCGCTGAATTGCATCAACGGACAATTCTGGGATCCGATTACCAACACCTGCCAGACGCCGCGCCCGGCGCAAGACTGTGGACCCGGTCAGTACTGGAACGCGTTGTCCAACGTGTGTCGGCCGCTGGGCCAGCTCTAGCAATCTCTCATGTGCGGGCGAGCGCGACGCCACGCTTATGCGCCTCCTCCGCCATGGTGGCGTCGAAGGTTGCAAGCATGGCCCGGTGGTGGATCGCCACATCGAGGACGCAACAGTCGTGCAACTTCAGCCCGGTGCTGACCCGAAGTTCGGCGAGCCGCAACGGCTCGTCGCCATCGGACGGCGCAAGCATGATGCCGGCGGAACGGAGATCGGCCCGTATCGACGCGCCCTGCCCTATCCGCACGCCGCCGACGAGTACCTCGGCCAGTGTCATCGTGTGCACAAGCATCTGCCCAGGCGTGCCGCCGAGCAGGATGTCAGTCGCCGCCTCGTGATGTGGATCGGCCCGGTTCAGATGGGCGATGATGACGCTCGCGTCAAGCGCGATCACTGAGGCCAGTCCCCTCGCAAGTCGCTCAGATAGTTCGGCCCGAACGCCTTGTCGTAGCGACCGGCGCTGGCCAATACGGCGGACCGGTGCGCGCTGGATTCGACATGCTCGTCATGTTCGAGGGTATGGGCGCCCGCCTCGACCAGGCGGATGAGCAGCTTCGACCGGGGCTCGCCCGGCCACCGCATGGCGGCACGGTCCAAGGCCCGCGCCACCGTGGCGGTTTCGGTGACCTGATATCGAGGGCGCGTGGTCGGCATGCGGTAAGTGTACCACTGTACTATCAAGTGGTACACCGTACGGATCCCCTGACCTGCTACTACCCTCGCGGCTATGGGTGTTCGGTGGCTTGCTCTGTCCCTGGTCGTATTGCTGTCGACCGGGTGCGGGGCGGGCGTCAGCACGGCGCCGCCCGCGGTGAGCACGTCGGACACCGTGGCAGCCGCCGCCGATCAGATCGGTTCAGCGCCGGCGGTGCGCGTCACCGGCACTGTCGCCACCGGCCTGCAGGTGCCCTGGGGCATCGCCTGGCTTCCCGACGGCTCCGCTCTGGTCAGCGAGCGCGACACCGCGCGCATCCTTGGCGTGGGCCGGGGATCGCCCCGTCCGGTCGGTGCGGTGGACGGTGTCGCCCCCCGGGGCGAGGGCGGACTGCTGGGCATCGCGTACTCCCCTGGATGGCTGTACGCCTATTTCACCGCTGCGGACGATAACCGCGTAGTGCGGATGGCGTGGGACGGCACCACACTGGGCACCCAGCAGGAGATCCTCACCGCCATCCCGAAGGCCGGCATCCATAACGGCGGCCGGATCATGTTCGGACCCGACGGCTTGCTCTACATCGCCACCGGAGACGCCGGCAGCGGCGATCATGCACAGGACCCGGAGTCACTGGCCGGCAAGATCCTGCGCGTCACGCCGGAGGGTTCGGTCCCCCGTGACAACCCGTTCACCGGATCGCCGGTGTTCTCCCTCGGCCACCGCAACGTCCAGGGGCTCGCCTTCGACAGCCGGGGCCGGTTGTGGGCCAGTGAATTCGGGCAGTCCGACGTCGATGAGCTCAACCTCATCTCGGCCGGATCGAACTACGGCTGGCCGGACTGCGAGGGCTCGTGCGCGACGGCGCCCTATACCGATCCCGTTGTGGAGTGGGAACCGACATCGGTGGCCTCGCCGAGCGGACTCGCGATCATCGGTGACTACGCCTACGTCGCCTCACTGCGCGGGGAGACGGTGTGGCAGGTGCCTCTGGAGCGGCCGCGCGCGCCGATTTCGCTGGCCCTCGGCGATCTCGGGCGGTTGCGCACCATCGCCGCCACCCCCGAGGGCGGACTGTGGCTGTCGACGAGTAACACCGACGGCCGCGGTGACCCGCGGGACGGTGACGACCGAATCCTGGTGCTGACGGTGAACTGAGCGACGGCCGCGCTGTAGCGTGACGGTCGTGAAGAACTCTCCCATGACCTCTGCTGTCACCCTGATCGCCTGCGCCGCATCGCTGTCCCTCGCCCTGGCCGCCTGCGGGTCCGACTCCAAGACCTCCTCGGACGGCACGGCCCCGCTGTCCAAGGTGTCCTCCGCGATGCCCGACGCGCCCATGCTCGATGCTCTCTCATCGGCGCCGGAAGCGCCGGTGACAGCCAGTCCCTGCCCGATGGCACCGCCCGCCGCCGGTGGCACCCCGCAGTGGACCCTGCCCGGCGCCACCGGCAGCGTCGCGGTCACCGGATCCACCGACACCGCCGCCCCAGTGGTCACCGTCGACGGACCGTTCAGTGTGAGCCAGACCCAGGTCAAGACGCTCACCGCCGGCGACGGGCCGGTCGTCGCGCCGACGGCGACGGTCTCGGTCTGCTACATGGGTGTCAACGGCCGCGACGGAACGGTGTTCGACAGCAGCTACGAACGCGGCGCACCGGCCGAGTTCGCCCTCGACCAGGTGGTCCCGGGCTTCCAGAAGGCCATCGCCGGGCAGAACGTCGGCTCCACCGTCGCAGTCGCGATGGTCTCCGCCGACGGCTACCCCGACGGTCAGCCCGCTGCCGGGATCAAGGCGGGCGACTCGCTCATCTTCGCGATCAAGATCCTCGACGCCTCGAACTAAAGGACCGCGGCATGAGCCTGGTCATCTATGAGGTGGTCGACCACGTCGCCACCATCACTCTGAACCGCCCGGAGTCACGCAACGCCATCAACGGGGCGATGCGGCGCGACCTCAACGCCGCCTGGGACCGCTTCCGCGACGACGAAGACGACTGGGTCGGCATTCTGACCGCGACCGGTGAGGTGTTCTGCGCCGGCGCCGATCTCACAGACAGCGCCGGGGCGGTCGGCACCTTCGGCGGAACCTTCTGGGAGAAGCCGACGATCAACTCGTTCGAAAGCGGAATGGAGCTGTTCAAGCCCACCATCGCCGCGGTGAAC
>JAIOQK010000355.1 GCA_021413425.1 Mycobacterium sp. | reverse complement strand
TCGGTGGTGTGGCGGCTGGCCGAAGGCCGCGACGCCGACGAGGATCTCGATGTCCTGGCCTTCTGGCTGACGTCTAATGCGCCACCGGCGATGCAGACCTGCCATCATCTACATGGCGGGATGGGTATGGACATCACCTATCCCATGCACCGGTACTACTCGTCGATCAAGGATCTGACCCGCCTACTGGGCGGCCCGGCATATCGTCTCGATTTGGTTGGAGCGCAATGTATATAGAACTCACCCCCGAGCAGCGTCACCTGCAGGCTGAGCTGCGCCAGTACTTCTCCACCCTCATCTCCACCGACGAGGCCAAGGAGATGGAAGTCGACCGGCACGGTCGGGCCTACCGCGCGATCATCAAGCGGATGGGCTCCGACGGCAAACTCGGCGTCGGTTGGCCCAAGGAGTACGGCGGCCACGGCTTCGGTCCGATCGAGCAGCAGATCTTCGTCAACGAGGCAGCGCGTGCCGATGTGCCGCTGCCGGCGGTGACGCTGCAGACCGTCGGTCCGACCCTGATGGTCTACGGCACCGAGGTGCAAAAGAAGAAGTTCCTGCCCCTGATCCTGGCCGGCGAGGTGCACTTCGCGATCGGCTACTCCGAGCCGGAGGCCGGCACGGATCTTGCCGCGCTGCGGACCGCGGCGGTTCGCCAGGGCGACGAGTACATCGTCAACGGGCAGAAGATCTGGACCACCGGCGGACATGACGCCGACTACGTGTGGCTGGCCTGCCGCACCGATCCGGACGCGGCCAAGCACAAGGGGATTTCGATCCTCATCGTCGACACGACCGACCCGGGTTACTCGTGGACCCCGATCATCCTCTCCGACGGTGCGCACCACACGAACGCGACGTACTACAACGACGTGCGGGTGCCGGTCGACATGCTTGTCGGCGAGGAGAACGCCGGCTGGCGGCTGATCACCACTCAGCTCAACCATGAGCGGGTCATGCTCGGGCCGGCCGGAAAGATCGCCGGACTCTACGACCGAGTGCACGCCTGGGCGTCCAAGCCGGGATCGAGCGGCCTGGTCCCGATCGAGCGCGAGGACGTCCGCCGCGCCCTCGGCGAGATCAAGGCCATCTGGCGGATCAACGAGTTGTTCAACTGGCAGGTCGCCGCCTCCGGGGAGACCGTCGACATCGCGGACGCCGCGGCCACCAAGGTGTTCTCCACCGAGCGCATCCAGCGGATCGGCCGGCTCGCCGAGGAGATCGTCGGCAAGTACGGCAACCCGGCCGACGAGGAGACCGCCGAGATGCTGGGCTGGCTGGATTCGCAGACCAAGCGCAACCTGGTGATCACCTTCGGCGGCGGCGTTAACGAGGTGATGCGCGAGCAGGTCGCGGCTGCGGGGCTCAGCGTGCCGAGGGTGCCTCGGTGAGTTCTGTCGAGGACATCCAAAGGGCAGCAGAGAAGATCAAGGCATCGGGAAAGAGCAAGCCGCGCACGGGCCGTCACCCGGTCAACCAGACGATGGTCGACCACTGGCTCGATGCCATCGGTGACAAGAACCCGATCTACGTCGATGACGCGGCCGCCAAGGCCGCGGGCCACCCGGGGGTGGTGGCGCCCCCGGCCATGATTCAGGTCTGGACCATGGCCGGGTTGGGCGGCGTGCGCGCCGATGACGACCCGCTGGGCCGCATCCTCGGATTGTTCGACGAGGCCGGATACATCGGTGTGGTCGCCACGAACTGCGAGCAGACCTACCACCGCTACCTTCGCCCCGGCGAGCAGGTCAGCGTCAGCGCGGAGCTGACCGATGTCGTCGGCCCCAAGACCACCGCACTGGGTGAGGGCTTCTTCCCGGAGTTGATGATGCGACCGGCGGCGTCGAAAGACACCGCGTTCTTCTGGGACGGCATCAACGCGCACGAAATCCGCATCCAGAAACGCCCCGACGGGACGCTGCAGCACCCGCCGGTGCCCGCACTCTGGAACGACAAAGACGTTCCGACCGACTTCGTGGTGGCCAGCGGAAGGGGGACGGTGTTCAGTTTCGTCGTTCACCATGCACCCCAGGTGCCTGGTCGCAGCCTGCCGTTCGTTATCGCGCTCGTCGAACTCGACGAAGGTGTGCGGATGCTGGGTGAACTCCGCAATGTCGATCCGGCGAAGGTGGAGATCGGAATGCCCGTCAGCGCAACCTATATCGACTTCCCGGACGGTGAGAGCGGCCCGGCGTGGACGAACTATGCCTGGGAGCCGGCCCCATGAGCGCGCCCATCGTCGAAGTCGGCACAAAGCTTCCCGAGTTGTCGCTCTACGGAGACCCCACCTTCATCGTCTCCACCGCCATCGCCACCCGTGACTATCAGGACGTTCACCACGATCGGGACAAGGCACAGGCGAAGGGGTCCAAGGACATCTTCGTCAACATCCTGACCGACACCGGGCTCGTGCAGCGCTACATCACCGACTGGGCCGGACCTACCGCGTTCGTGAAGTCCATCGGCCTGCGGCTGGGTGTGCCCTGGTACGCCTACGACACCGTCACGTTCCGCGGCGAGGTCACCGGCATCGAGAACGGGGTGGTGAGCGTGAAAGTGGTCGGCAGCAACAGTCTCGGCGACCATGTCATCGCCACCGCATCGCTGACGATGGCGGGTGCCTGATGCCCGGTGAGCTGTCTGGAAAGGCCGCGATCGCCGGTATCGGAGCCACCGACTTCTCCAAGGACTCCGGCCGCAGTGAACTGCGACTGGCCGCCGAAGCGGTCGGTGCCGCTCTGGACGACGCCGGGCTGACCCCCGCCGATGTCGACGGCATGGTGACCTTCACCATGGATTCCAATACTGAGGTCGCCGTCGCGAGGGCGGCGGGTATCGGCGAGTTGAAGTTCTTCTCCAAGATCCACCACGGCGGCGGAGCGGCGTGCGCCACCGTGCAGCAGGCCGCGATCGCCGTCGCCACCGGTGTCGCGGATTGCGTTGTGGCCTATCGGGCATTCAACGAGCGGTCGGGCATGCGGTTCGGCCAGGTTCAGCTGCGGCTGATCCAGGGTGCCGACTCCACCAGTGTCGACAACTCGTACTCCTACCCGCACGGGCTGTCGACGCCGGCGGCGCAGGTCGCGATGATCGCCCGCCGCTACATGCACCTGTCGGGTGCCACCAGTCGGGATTTCGGCGCGGTGTCGGTGGCCGATCGCCGGCATGCGGCGAACAACCCCAACGCATACTTCTACGGCAAGCCGATCACCATCGAGGATCATCAGAACTCGCGGTGGATCGCTGAGCCGTTACGATTGCTGGATTGCTGTCAGGAGACCGACGGTGGGGTGGCGATCGTCGTGGTCTCCGCGGAGCGGGCCAA
>JAIOQK010000394.1 GCA_021413425.1 Mycobacterium sp. | reverse complement strand
GGACATGCGGGATCTCCGGGAATGGGCTGTAGCGCGGACCGGGGTGGAGGCCTTCGTCGAGCCGCAGACCACGGTGACCCCGATGACGGTGGTGCTGGTCGCCGCCGACGGTGAATGGACCCGCCGCCCGGTGGACAGCGCCGGCGCCCGCCGGATCGGCGAGCGGTTGCGGATCCCGGTCTACGACGTCCAGAAGGTGGGGTATCCCCAGCGGATGCGTGATTTCGACGCCCGGCGCCGCATCGAGCGCCGCCGCTCCCAGCGGGGGTGAACTGGACGGTCAATACTCCTGAAGATGCCGACCCGCCACATCGACTCCAGCGACGGAACCCGCATCGCGGTGTACGAGGAAGGCAACCCGGACGGCCCGACAGTCGTCATGGTGCATGGCTGGCCGGATTCCCATGTGCTCTGGGACGGCGTCGCCGCGGAGTTGTCCGGGGCGTTCCGGATCATCCGCTACGACAGCCGCGGCGCGGGCGCATCGGATGTCCCCGGGCCGGTCGCCGCCTACGACATCGCACGCCTCGCCGACGACTTCGACGCCGTCATCGCAGCGCTGTGCCCCGATACGCCGGTGCATGTGGTGGCCCACGACTGGGGTGCGGCCACCATGTGGGAATACCTCAACCGTCCCGTCGCCGTCGACCGGGTGGCGTCCTACACCTCTATATCCGGGCCGGATCCGGGCCATCTGAGCCGCTACATCCGTGACGGGCTGGCCCGGCCCTACCGGCCGCGGCGGTTCCTCCGCGCGGCGTCCCAAGCGCTGCACTTCAGCTACATGGTGTTCTTCAGCATCCCGGTGATCGCTCCGGCTGCGATGCGTGCCTTCCTGGCGCACGTGATCAGCAGGGTGTTCATCACAGCCGGCGTACCCCCGGGCAATCGCCATCAGGGTGAGAGCTTCACCGCGGATGCGGCCAACGGCCTGAAGATCTACCGGGCCAACTTCCTGCGTGCGCTCGGCTCCGCACCGCGCGACCGCTACGTCAACGTCCCGGTCCAGTTGCTCGTCAACCTGCGTGACGTCTTCGTACGGCCCTACGTCTACGACGACACCGCGCGTTGGGTGCCGCGACTCTGGCGGCGGGATCTGGCGGCCGGGCACTGGTCGCCGATGTCGCATTCGCATGCGATCGCCGCTGCGGTGTCGGAGCTGATCGGCTATCTCGATGGTGCGCCGGCTAGCCGCGCGTTGCTGCGAGCCGAGGTCGGCAGAGCCCGAAAACCGTTCGGCGACATGCTCGTGTCGGTGACCGGGGCGGGAAGCGGCATCGGCCGGGCGACAGCGTATGCGTTCGCCGCCGAGGGCGCGGAGGTGGTGCTCAGCGATATCGACGAGGCCGCTGTCAAGGCGACCGCTGCCACGATCACCGGTCGCGGCGGTACGGCGCACGCCTACTCACTCGACGTGGCCGACGCCGAGGCCGTGGAGCGGTTCGCCGAGCAGGTGAGTGCCGACCATGGTGTTCCCGACGTCGTCGTCAACAACGCCGGCATCGGTGCAGCGGGCGGATTCTTCGACACTCCAGCCGAGCAGTTCGATCGGGTGATCGACGTCAATCTCGGCGGAGTGGTCAACGGGTGCCGGGCTTTTGCCCGGCGCCTGGTGGAGCGCGGAACCGGCGGCCACATCGTCAACGTCGCGTCGATGGCGGCATATGCGCCACTGAGTTCGCTCAACGCCTACTGCACGTCCAAGGCGGCGGTGTACATGTTCTCGGACTGCCTGCGCGCTGAACTGGCCGCCTCCGGGGTGGGTCTGACCACCATCTGTCCCGGAGTGGTGAACACCAATATCGTCGCCGCCACCGATATGCATGCCCCGGATGGGCGGCAGTCAGCGGTCGCCGGTCGCCGGGCACATCTGCAGCGGATGTTCGAACTGCGCAATTTCAGCCCGGAGAAGGTGGCCGAGGCGATCCTGTCCGCGGTGCGCAAGAACAAGCCCGTCCGGCCGGTCACGCCGGAGGCATACCTGCTCTACGGAGCGTCGCGGATCGCACCGCAGGCGCTGCGCAGCACCGCACGCGGAAAGGTGTTGTAGCGCTAAGCTGAGCCGCTCACCCGATCGCCGCGCTTGGGCCTGATTATCGCCGCTCACCCGTTCGCGGCGATGTCCTCCAGCGCCGCGAACAGTGTGCGCACCGGCACCCCGGTTCCACCCTTGGGGGTGTAACCCCACGGCCCGCTGGTGTTGTAGGCCGGCCCGGCGATGTCGATGTGCGCCCATTGCACGTCCTCGGCGACGAACTCCCGGAGAAACACCCCGGCGACCAGCATGCCGGCGAAGCGCTGCGAGCTGATATTGGCGAGATCGGCGACGGTCGACTTCAGATCGTCCTTGAGCTCGTCGGGCAGCGGCATCGGCCAGCCGTTCTCGCCTTCGCGCTGTGAGATCGCAGCCACCCGGTCGCGGAACTCGTCGCTGCCCATCACACCGGGGATGCGTGCGCCGAGCGCGACGGTCTGCGCACCGGTGAGCGTGGATGTCTCGATCAGGTAGTCCGGGGAGTCCTCACACGCCCGCACGATCGCGTCGGCCAGGATCAGCCTGCCTTCGGCATCGGTGTTGAGCACCTCGACGGTGGTTCCCCCGTACTGCGTCAGCACGTCACCGGGCCGTTGCGCGGTGGCCGAGGGCATGTTCTCAGCGATCGGCACGGTGGCGATCACGTCGATCGGCAGCTTCTCGCCGGCGACGAGAAGCATGGTCGCGATCACCGCTGCAGCCCCCGCCATATCGGAGGTCATGTGATGCATCTGGGCGGCCGGCTTGATCGAGATACCGCCGGTGTCGAAGGTGATGCCCTTGCCGATCAGCGCGACCGCGGGTGCTTTAGCTTTACCCTTCCCGCCGCGGTGCACCATCCGCACCAGTCGCGGCGGATTCACCGATCCCTGGCCAACCCCGATGATCCCGCCGTAACCACCCTTGGCCAACGCCTTCTCGTCGAGCACCTGCACGCTCAGGCCTGCCGCGGTGCCCAACGCCTTGGCGCGCTTCGCCAATTCATCGGGGTGCAGGTGGCTCGGCGGGGTGTTGACCAGGTCGCGGGCGGTGGCGACGGCCGATGCGATCGCCGTGGCGCGGGCGGCTATCCGCTTCGCGCCGGTTGCCGTGCTCAACGCGGTGATCGCCGACAGGGCGGGTTCGGTGGGTGCGGTCTTGGCGCTGCGGAACTCGTGCATCTGATAAGCGCCCAGGATCAGACCCGTCACCGCGGCCTCGAGATGCAGATCCGACAGGGTGGTGATCACCGACTGCACCCCGTGCAGCGCACGGGACGCCGTGCCGGCCGCGCGCCGGACCGTCTCGGCCGCCCACTCCTCGCGTGCGGCACCCAGTCCGACCGCAAGGACGCTCGCGACCGGCAGTGAGGGGACGTGCAGCCTGGTGACCTGCTCGGTGCCTGCCTTTGCACCCAGTGCGGCCAGTGCGGTCTCGATCTCCCGGAGCGTGTCGGCATCGAGGAACTGCCCGCCCAGCACCACCGCAGTGCCGTCCTCGTCGCAGAGGCCCACCACCAGAACCGCGTTGGACCGTCGCTTGGGCAACGCGCCGACGACGGTGACGGTAGGGGCCTGATAACCGGTTTGGGTGCTCACCAGCGCCACCCTAGTGCGGCGGTTCCACCGGTCAACACCGGCCAACCGGCGGCGATACACTCCCTCGTATGTCTTCGGCTCCGCCCACGTTCACCGTGCAGCGCAGCGCACATCCGGCGACTGCGGCCCGCCGGGCCGAGATCCTGGCTGACCCCGGTTTCGGCCGCTACTGCACTGATCACATGGTCTCGGTGCTCTACACCGGCGAGCTGGGCTGGCACGACGCGATGGTGCTGCCGTACGGACCGATCGAACTCGACCCGTCGGCGATTGTGCTGCACTACGCCCAGGAGGTCTTCGAAGGCCTCAAGGCCTACCGCTGGGCGGACGGGTCCATCGTGTCGTTTCGCCCGGAAGCCAACGCCGTGCGGCTGCGCACGTCGAGCCGTCGGCTGGCCATCCCGGAATTGCCCGACGAGATTTTCCTCGAGTCGCTGCGGCAGCTGATCGCGGTGGACCACGAATGGGTGCCGGCCGCAGGGACAGAACAGTCCCTCTATCTGCGGCCGTTCATCATCGCGACCGAGCCGGGGCTGGGCGTGCGGCCGTCGGCGGACTACCGCTATCTCGTGATCGCCTCACCGGCCGGCGCCTATTTCAAGGGCGGTATCAAACCGGTCAGCGTGTGGCTGTCCACCGAATATGTGCGCGCCAGTCCGGGTGGCACCGGCGCAGCCAAATTCGGCGGCAACTACGCCGCCTCCTTGCTGGCGCAGTCCGAGGCGACCGCGCACGGCTGCGATCAGGTGGTGTGGCTGGACGCCATCGAACGCCGCTACGTCGAGGAGATGGGCGGGATGAACCTGTTCTTCGTCTTCGGAAGCGGCGGTTCGGCGCGATTGGTCACTCCGGAACTGAGTGGCTCGCTGCTACCCGGCATCACCCGGGATTCGCTGCTGCAACTCGCCGGCGACGCGGGTTACGGCGTCGAGGAGCGCAAGATCGACGTGGAGGAATGGCGCAAAGGCGTGGCGGCCGGCGAGATCACGGAGGTGTTCGCCTGCGGGACTGCCGCGGTGATCACCCCTGTCGCTGGGGTCAAGTACGGCGACGGTGAGTTCACCGTCGGAGACGGAGCGCCCGGCGAGGTGACGATGGCGCTGCGCGACACGTTGACCGGTCTGCAGCGCGGCACCTTCGCCGACACGCGCGGCTGGTTGACCCGGCTCCGCTAGCGTCGCTCGCCCTGCCTGTGCGGCGGCTCCGCTAGCGTCGCTCGCCGGCCACCACGGTGGTGCGGCCGGAGCGTTTCGCCTGATACAACGCCCTGTCGGCCCGGACGAGCCAGTGGTCGAGGTCCTCGTCGGCAGTCAGTTCTGCAACTCCGACGCTGATGGTCACCGTTCCGGCGTCGGCGCACGGCGCCTCGGCAATTCGGCGGCGAATCTTCTCCGCGCGCGCCACGGCGTCAGCGAGCGGGCAATCCCGCAACAGGACGACGAATTCCTCGCCTCCCCACCGTGCGATGAAGTCGCTGTCGCGAACCGACTCCCGCAGCCGTCGGGCCACTTCGATGAGCACCCGGTCGCCGACCTCGTGTCCGTGGGTGTCGTTGATTGACTTGAAGTTGTCGATATCAACCATCAGCACTGACTGCATTTCCGCGCGCTCGGGCCGGGCCGTCTGGGCCTCCAGCAATTCACTGCCGTGGTGCCGGTTCCAGACACCGGTCATCGGATCGGTGATCGCCAGCCGGGTCAGTTCGGCCTCGAGCATCTTGCGCTCGCTGATGTCGCGGGTCACGCCGAGCAACTCCACGATGTTTCCGTCGTTATCCAGGTGCGGGATGACCTGGAGCTCGCCGGTCATCACCGACCCGTCCTTGCGGTAGTACTCCAGTTCGCCGAGAAAACCGGGCACCTCTGTGCCGTCGCGAATCGCCTCGAACACCCGTCGCCAGTACTCCAGGTTTATGGCGGCTGACTCCGGTGGGTGAATTTCGGCAGGACTCTGATGCTTGGCCTCCTCTGCGGTGATGCCGCGCACCCGCTCGACGGCGGGATTGACGTAGGTGATGGTGCCATCGGGTCCCATGGTCCAGACGACGTCCCAGGCATTCTCGGCCAGCAGACGGTGCCGTTCCTCTGAGCGGCGAAGCTCCGTTTCGACACTGCGCAAATCGGTGACGTCCGTCACCGTCCCCTCGAGGACCACTGAGCCGTCCGGCCGTTCCCGGGTCTGCGCCCAGCACCGGGTGTACAACGGGTGGCCATCAGTGCGCCGCCACTGCAGTTCGACGGAAATCTGTTGACCAGGCTCGGTGGCGATTGCGCGGGCCAAAGTATCGATCGAATCGGGGGAGAGTCGGCTGTGCGCCGCCTCGGCGTCGGCCACCGCCTTGGCGGCCGACACCCCCAGCAGATCGGAGATTGCGTCGGACATGTACTCGTAGGCGATGTCCGGCTGCACCCGGAGAACAAAGAAAACCAGCTTGCTGCCGCGCGCCATCTCGGTGAACCATGAAACGCTCGGCAGCCCGCCACCAGCCTGCATGCCCTACCCCCGGTTCTGCCGCGACGGTCAAGTGACGGTCGGAGGAGCCTACTGGAGGGCAGCTAGTTGCTGCCAGCGGCAGTGTGTACTTCTTCGAACCGGCCGGTCTTGGTCTGCAGCCGTATCCGGTACACCGACCCGCGGCGCAGACCCGACAGGTCGGGGTGCGGTGGCAGCGTCAGCAGCGGCATGATCCGTTCGACCAGCAGGGCCATCCCGGCGTCCCAGTCCTCCCCGGTGCATTCCTCGAAGGTTCCCCAGGCGATCACACTGCGCCAGTTGGACAGGTCGTCGACGTGTTCCACCTCGACGCAGACCCGGGGATCGGCGCGCATCGCCGCGAGTTTTGCGCCGTTCATCGCGTGTCCCCAGACGTAGGTGCCGTCGTACACGTAGGTCACCGGAACCACGTACACCCGGCCGTCGCTGATACACCCGATCCGGGCGATCACCTCCGATGCGAGCAACTGCTCGATCTGGACGTCAGTCAATTCGCCGAGCATGACGTAAGCCTGCTCGCGTCAGACCCGGATCGCCAGTCCCACCACCGCTACGGTGGTGGCGACCTCGATCGCCGCGCCGACGACGTCACCGGTAATGCCGCCGAAGCGGCGAACACAATGCCGGATCAGTGCGGCCGCCGCCGCAATCGCCAGCAGCACCGCCAGTGGCCCCTGCCACGGTCGCGGGGTTGCCGGCACCGACAGAGCGGCCACGGCAGCAACCCAGGCCGCCAGAACCAGGGGGGACTGACTGCCGGCCACCTGCGCGCCCAGCACACTGCCCGGCGCCGACGGGACACCGCGGCGAGTGGCCAGCACCGCGGTCACCCGCCCGGCGGCCACCGCGCTCACCGCGGCGGCCACACCCCGTGGTCCCTCCGCGACGGCGGCGAAGCCACAGGCTTGCGCCACCACGACCACCACTACGGCCGCGACGCCGAACGGGCCCGCACTGCCGTCGCGCATCACCGACAATGCGCGCTCCGGTGTGCCGTAGCAGCCGAGTCCGTCGGCGGTGTCGGCCAGGCCGTCGAGGTGCAGTCCGCGGGTCAGCAGCGCAAGCGCGGCGACGGCCAGCAGCCCCGCCAAAATGCTGTGCGCGCCGAATGCCCAGCCGCCGGCCCACAGCACCGCCGCCGCCACCAGCCCGAGTGCGATACCGACCGCGGGCAGTGCGGTCACCGTGGATCTCCCCACGCCGGGTTGCGGCGAACGGAACGGAAGAACGGTGCCGAAGGCGAAAGCGCTTGCCAGGCCGGTGATCATGGTGTCTCCGGTTGGCCTGGTCGCGACGACGCCGCTCGTCCCGACACCCCGGCATCAGAGAAGGTCGCCATCTGCGCCAGCACCGCCACCGCGGCGCGCAGCACCGGCAATGCCAGGGCAGCCCCGGTTCCCTCGCCCAGTCGCAACCCGAGGTCCATGATCGGCTCCAGCCCCAGTTCGGCCAGTGCCGGGGCGTGGGCCGGCTCGGGCGATCGGTGGCCGGCCTGCCACCACGACCGCGCGCCGGGAGCCAGTCGTTCTGCCACCAGCGCGGCAGCGGTGACGACCAGGCCGTCGAGCAGCACGGGGGTCCGGCGCAGCGCGGCCTGAGCGCAGAAGCCCGCCATCGCCGCGAGATCCGCACCCCCGCAGGTCGCCAGCAATGCCATCGGATCGGTGCGTACCGCCCGGGCCCGATACAGTGCATCGCGCACCACCGCCGTCTTACGCGACCATGCCTCGTCGTCGATCCCGGTCCCGCGGCCGACCACCGCCACCGGCTCCAAACCGGTCAGCGCAGCGATCAAAGTTGTTGCCGCGGTGGTGTTTCCGATTCCCATATCCCCGGCGATCAGCAGGTCCGCGCCGCCATCGACCTCGTCGTCGGCGATCTGCCGGCCGGCGGCAAGTGCGGCGTCGGCCTCTGTCGCGGACATGGCGTCTTCGACGGCGATGTTGCCGCTGGAGCGGCGGATCTTGTGCGCACCGCCGACGGAGGTTTCGGTGTCCACGGCGATGTCGACCACCCGGACCGTGGCACCGGCCACCTCGGCCAGGACATTGATCGCCGCGCGGCCGGCGGAGATGGTGGCCAGCATCTGAGCCGTCACCTCCGGCGGATATGCCGAGACACCGGCCGCGGCCACCCCATGATCACCGGCGAACACGACGATGCGGGCCCGCTTGAATTGCTCTGGGGGGCAATTGCCCTGACATGCCGACACCCACACCGACAGATCCTCCAGCCGGCCCAGCGCGCCGGTGGGCTTGGTGAGCAACTCCTGGCGGCGGCGGGCCGCCGCGGCCGCCCGCGGGTCGGGGACGGGAACGTCGTCGAAGGCCATCAGTGCTCTCCGCCTGAGCCGGCTGCGGATTTGACCCAGAGGGGTTGACCGGCGACCACCAGGACCACCTGATCGCACAGTCCGGCCAGCCGCTGATTGAGCCGTCCGAGTTCGTCGGTGAACAACCGGCCGGCGGCCGTCGGCGCCACCACGCTCAACCCGACCTCCGGGCTGACCAGAACCAGCGGTGCGGTGAAGGCCTCCACCGCGCCCGCCAGTTCATCGACGTCGTCATCGGCCCCCGAGCCATCCCAGCCGCGTCCGTCGAGCACGCGCGTGAGCCAGCCTCCGAGGTCGTCGACGAGG
>JAIOQK010000393.1 GCA_021413425.1 Mycobacterium sp. | reverse complement strand
ACGCCGGGACCAGCACCAGTCGCACCAATGTGGCGTCGACCAGGATCGCCAGCGTCAGGCCGGTGCCGAACAACCGCATAACCGACACCTGGGCGGCGATCAACGCGGCGAACGAGATCGCCATGATCAGTGCTGCGGCGGTGATCACCCGGCCGGTGTGCGCCAGCCCCAGTGCGACGCTCTCGTCGTTGTCGGCGGCGGTCTGCGGGGAGGCCAGCCAGAACTCGCGGATCCGGGAGAGTAGGAACACCTCGTAGTCCATGGAAAGTCCGAACGCCACGCAGAACAGCAGCACCGGCATATTCGCCACCAGCGTTCCGGTTGCGGTGGTACCCAGCGCTCCGAGGTTGCCGTCCTGGAAGATCCACACCATCGCCCCGAAGGCCGCAGTCAGCGAGAGAATATTGAGCACCAGTGCCTTGATGGGCAGCACCACGCTTCCGGTCAGCAGGAACAGCAGCACCAGCATGATGACGGCGATCAGCCCGAGAACCAGGGGAAGCCGGGAGGTGATGGCGTTCACGCTGTCCCGGTTGGTCTGCGCGAGGCCGCCGAATTCGACGGCCCGGCCACCGGGTGCGGGTATCGCGTGCAGGCCGTCCAGTTGGTTGCCCGAGGCTTCGGAGAACAGCGGAACCGAACTGCCGACGGTGAGCAGGGTGCTGCCCGACGCCTGTCCGGTGGCCGACAGTGGCGGTCCGGTCAACTCGCCTCCCACGAAGGTGCCACTGGGCGCGGACACCGAGTTCACATCCGGCACCCGCGACAGCGCCGCGGCGTAACGATCCACCTCGGCCCGGTCCAGACCGTCGGAGTCGATGATGATCACCGGCACCTCGGAATCGGAGTCGATCGCGAAGTCCGATCGCAGGAAGTCACCGACCTGGTGGGCCGAGGCGGACTTCGGCAGCACCCGGTCATCGGGGAAGCCTGGCCGCACCCCGAGGAACGGTGTGCCCAGCACTCCCAGCAGCACCACGCCGGCCATCCCGATCGGCACCGCGTGACGGGCGACGAACTTCGTCGACCGATACCAGAATTGCCGCTCAATGGGCAGGACTATGGGCTCGGGCCGCCGGAGCAAGCGACGCAGCGCACGCCGCACGTCCAGGGCGTCCAACCGGTCACCGAGCAGCATGAGGGCCGCCGGGGTGACGATGATCGCTGCGAGTGCGGCGAACGCCACGGTCGCCACACCCGCGTAGGCGAACGACCGCAGGAAGTTCATCGGGAAGAGCACCATCACCGCCATCGACAGCGCGACGATGGCCGCCGAGAACAGCACCGTCCGGCCGGCGGTGACCATCATGATCGCGACGGCCCGTTCCCGGTCCGCGCCCTCGGCCAACTCATCGCGGTAGCGGCTCACCATCAGCAGCGTGTAGTCGATGGCCAGGGCCAAACCCATTGCGGTGGCGAGGTTCAGCGCGAAGATGGAGACATCGGTGAAGAAAGTGACAGTGCGCAGCACGGCCAGCGAGCCCAGAATCGCCATCACCCCGACGGCGACCGGCAGTGCCGCCGCGAACAGACCGCCGAACACCCAGATCAGCACCAGGAAGCTGAGCGGAACCACGATCGCTTCCAGCAGCAGCAGATCGCGTTTGGACTGTTCGGTGACTTGCAGGTTCACCATCGCCGCCCCGCCCGCGCGCACCAGAATGCCCCTCCGTTCCCCGACTAGGGCATCGGTCAATTCTTTGGTGTACGCCTGCTGCTTGGCTTCGCTGCCGACGATCCCGGTCACGATCAGGCCCGATTTCTTGTCGGCGCTGACCAAGGCGGCGGCGGCCGGAGCCGGTGAGGTCCACGCCGAGGTGATCGATGCCACATACCCCGAACTCTGGAGCCGGTCGATGGCGTCTTCTGCGACCGCGCGGGAGGCCGGGCTGTCGTAACGGTCAGGTGCGGTGACCACCAGCACCAGCGCAACATCACCCTGCCCGAATTTGTCCGTCAGCACCTTCGCCGTTCGCGACGACTCCGACGTCGGGTCCTGAAAGCCGCTGGGCGAAAGATGTTGCGCCACCGGGATGCCGAAGATGCCGATCGCCACCATGAGAATCAGCGCGAACCCGATGACGCGCCGCGGCGCGGCGGTGCCCAGCCGGGCAATTTGAGAGAGCACGGCCCGTTACGCGGCCGCGCGTAGCGAGGCAGGACTGAAGCGGCACGCCATAGGTCCGACACTACTCCCGCCGATGCTTGCGCCCGAACTCTCCACAGGCCGCTCACGGGGCGGCTTGTCGCAGGCCCGGGCGCTGGCTAGCTTGGCCGTCACTTATTCGCTGCAACTGCAGGGAGTGGCCAGGTGCCCGCGCAGATGAACGTGGATCCGCAAGTGTTGGCGAACTCCTCGGCGGAGGTGCACGCCGCATCGCAGAACCTTGTCGCCGCGCACGACAGCGCCTCGGCGGAGATCGGCCCGGCTCTGCACGGATGGGTCGGACTGTCCCTCGCCGCGATGTCCGACATCGCCGCCCGCTGGTCTGCCTCCACCGTCGCCGTGGCGACCCGCATGGCAGAGCATGCCGACGCCCTTGCCGTAAGCGGGCGGGCGTTCGCCGCCATGGACGCCCGTCATGCCGCACACCTCGCCGCGGTGCGCGCGGCGGCGGAGACCCCGTGAGGCTGACCCGGGCCGACATCGACCGGTGGGATCCTGCAGCGGTTCTCGCGGTGTCCGACGCCGCCGCCGCACGCGCCGGATCGGCGGCGGCCGCCTCAGCCGCGCTGGCCGCACGTGCCGCACCCGACGGCTGGAGC
>JAIOQK010000011.1 GCA_021413425.1 Mycobacterium sp. | reverse complement strand
GTCGGCCGGCCGGGTGCAGTCGGTGGCCACCCGAATCATCGTCCAGCGCGAGCGCGAGCGGATGGCGTTCCGCAGCGCTTCGTACTGGGACGTGCTGGCCGACCTCGACGCCAGTGTGTCCGATCCGGGTGCCACGCCGCCGAGGTTCACCGCCCGCCTGGTTGCCGTCGACGGCAAGCGGGTGGCCACCGGCCGGGATTTCGACTCCGTCGGCGCGGTACGCAAGCCCGACGAGGTGCTGGTACTCGACGAGTCCGCCGCCACCGGTCTGGCCACCGGACTGCGGGGTGCGCCGCTCACCGTCGCCTCGGTGGAGGAGAAGCCGTACACCCGCCGGCCGTACCCACCGTTCATGACCTCCACGCTGCAGCAGGAGGCCGGCCGCAAGCTGCGCTTCTCCTCCGAGCGCACGATGAGCGTCGCGCAGAAGCTGTACGAGAACGGCTACATCACCTACATGCGCACCGACTCGACCACGCTGTCGCAGTCAGCCATCGAAGCGGCCCGCAACCAGGCCCGCCAGCTCTACGGCGAAGAGTACGTCCATCCCTCTCCGCGTCAGTACACCCGCAAGGTGAAGAACGCCCAGGAGGCGCACGAGGCCATCCGCCCGGCCGGTGACACCTTCGCCACCCCGGGGGCGCTGCACGCCGAACTCGATGCCGACGGCTTCCGGCTCTACGAACTGATCTGGCAGCGCACGGTGGCCTCGCAGATGGCCGACGCCCGCGGCACCACGCTGAGCCTGCGCATCAGTGGAGCCGCTGGGCCGGCGATATCAGGAACAGCCACGGAAGCGGCCGGGCGCGAGGTGGTGTTCAGTGCCAGCGGGCGCACCATCACCTTCCCGGGCTTCCTCAAGGCGTACGTCGAGACCGTCGACGAGCAGGCCGGCGGCGAGGCCGACGATGCTGAGAGCCGCCTTCCCCAGCTTCGGCAGGGTCAGCGTGTCGACGCCGTCGCACTGACACCGGACGGGCACGCCACCAACCCACCGGCCCGCTATACCGAGGCGTCGTTGATCAAGGCGCTCGAGGAGCTCGGAATCGGCCGTCCCTCAACGTATTCCTCGATCATCAAGACCATTCAGGACCGCGGCTACGTGAACAAGAGGGGCAGCGCGCTGGTTCCGTCCTGGGTTGCCTTCGCCGTGACCGGACTACTCGAACAGCACTTCGCGCGGTTGGTGGACTATGACTTCACCGCCGCCATGGAGGATGAGCTCGACGAGATCGCCTCGGGACACGAGCACCGGACCAACTGGTTGCACAATTTCTACTTCGGCGGCGAACACGGGGTGCCGCACTCGATCGCCCGGGCCGGCGGACTGAAGAAGCTTGTCGGCATCAACCTGGAGGAGATCGATGCCCGGGGTGTGAACTCCATCGTGCTGTTCGACGACGAGCAGGGTCGGCCGGTGTATGTGCGGGTCGGCAAGAACGGTCCGTATCTGGAGCGCATGGTCACCGGTGATGATGGGGAGCCGACACCGCAGCGGGCGAACCTCAGCGATGAGATCACCCCCGACGAGCTGACCCTGGAGTTGGCCGAAACCCTTTTCGCCACACCGCAGGAGGGGCGTGTGCTCGGTGTGGATCCCGACAGCGGCCACGAGATCGTCGCCCGCGACGGCCGCTACGGACCATATGTGACCGAGGTGCTGCCCCCGCCGCCCGACGACGACGGCGGCGTCGTCGCAAAGAAGGGCAAGAAGCCCACCGGACCCAAGCCGCGCACCGGATCGTTGTTCAGTTCGATGGACGTGCAGACGGTGACACTCGAGGACGCGCTCAGGCTGCTGTCACTGCCGCGGTTGGTGGGTGTGGATCCGGCCAGCGGTGAGGAGATCACCGCGCAGAACGGCCGTTACGGCCCGTACCTCAAGCGCGGCACCGATTCTCGTTCGTTGGTGACCGAGGAGCAGATCTTCGGCATCACCCTCAACGAGGCGCTGAAGATCTACGCCGAACCCAAGCGCCGCGGCCGCCAGGGTGGTGACCGACGGAGAGACCAACGCCAGCCTGCGCAAGGGTGACGACGTGCTGAGCATCACCGACGACCGGGCCGCTGAACTGCTCGCTGACCGGCGTGCCCGCGGGCCGGTCAAGAAGGTCGCGAAGAAGACCGTCCGCAAGGCTCCGGCTCGCAAAGCGGTCAAGAAGGCCGCCAGGAAATCCTGAAAGCGACGTCCCGGGATTCGGCGGTTCTCAGACCCGCAGGCTCACACCCACCAATGCGATCACGCCGAGGCCGGCGATGAACGCCGCCATCACCCCGGCAATCGAATACGGCATAGCGCCGAACTCGGCGCGAAGTGCCCGCATCGCCTGTCGGTGTTGAATCCACGCCAGCGCCAGCGCCGTCAACCCGGCAACGATGAGCAGCACCGCGAATACCTGCGGACTGATCACCGGTTGCCGTAACGACTCCTTGGTCTCGAGATACCGGAGGAACTGATAGATCCCGAAACCGAAGGCGATCATGGACGTGCATGTGCGGACCCAGGCCATCAGCGTTCGCTCGAGCGCCAGTCGGGTCCGGTCGGCCGCGAGCCGGGTGGATGCGTCCAGTGGTTCCTGCGACATGGGAGTCAGCGTGACATCTCCGGTAGGTCGGTGGGCACCGCCAGGTTCAGCGGGCGCGCCAGTTGTGTCGGCGCGGTCCGACCGCGAAGGTCGACGATCTCCCCGACGTTCCAGCACAGCGCCTCGGCATCGAGTGCCCCGCTGACCGCGATCGCCGAGGCCAGCACGTGACCCGGTTCGAGCTTGGCCAGTTCGGTCAGCCGGGCCGCCTCGTTGACCGGGTCGCCGATGACGGTGTATTCGAAGCGGGCCTGGGCGCCGATGTGTCCGGCGATCGCCCGTCCCGCCGAGACCCCGATGCCGAACTCGGTCTGCCCGAGCACGGAGACGAGTTCATCGTGTAGTTCCCGCGAGGACGCCAGCGCCGCACCGCAGGCGTCGGGGTGCTCGAGCGGCGCGCCGAAGATGCACAGTGCCGCGTCGCCCTGGAACTTGTTGACGAAACCACCGTGCCGCTGGACGGTGTCGACGACGACCCTGAAGAACTCGTTGAGCACGCCGACCACCTCGGCCGG
>JAIOQK010000392.1 GCA_021413425.1 Mycobacterium sp. | reverse complement strand
CTCTGCTGATTGTCCAGCACCGCCTGCGCCGGCGCCGCAACCATCAACCCAGCCACAACAGTGGACAGCGCCACCAGAACACGACCACAAACCTTCATGTCTATCGGTCCTTGAAGTAGGTGCCCAACAGCTGTGTCATCGGCAACATCGCCCACATTGTTACCGGCCCGGCGGGTTCTGGACGGCCTTTTGACCAAGCCTCAGGCGGGGACGGCCGCGACGGGCATGACGACACTGCCGCGGCAGGCGCCCTCGCTGATGTCGGTGTGCCAGGTTCCGCGCAGCGAGCCGTCTGCCTGGGGCGTGTAGAACGTCCACGAGGTGGCGCGGGCCCACTGCTTCTGGCTGCCGTCGACCAGCAGGCAATCCCACAGCCACTCATAGCTGGTGGTCCACTCCGACCCGTTCCAGGCGTACCGGGTGGGCTGCGGCACGGTCGGGTTGCCCGGTGGCGGGCCGTCGATGACGGTGGCCACGCACCGGGTCCCCGCACAAGCGGTGGACAGGGTGAACGTCGCGCCGAAGTCGCTCTCCCGCTGGCGCGCCGCCGGGCTGGTGCCGGCCTTCTGGGAGGCGTAGGTGACCATCTGCCAGCGCCCGTCCCAGGGTTGTGGGGCCGCGGCCGCCGACGGCGCGGTGATCCCGGCGCCGGCGATCAGGGCGGCCAGCGTCACCAATGCAGCTGACCTGCCGATTCGCTGACCACCCATGCCGTCGAGGGTAACGGCCGGGAAACCCCATTCGTCGCATCTGCACCATTGACCTGCGGTGGTGTCGCGGTAACCTCGCGTGGTGCTGCTGGCCTCGCTGAACCCCGCCGCGGTGGCCGGCGGCGCCGATATCGACGATGCCGTCCGGATCGGCGGGATGAGCCTGTCGCGCAGTGACCTGGTGGGTGCGGCGACCTCGGTGGCCGAACGGGTCGCCGGAGCGGCCCGGGTGGCCGTGCTGGCCACGCCGACGCCGGCGACCGTTCTGGCGGTGACGGGCTGTCTGATCGCCGGTGTCCCCTTTGTCCCGGTGCCCGCCGATGTCGGCGTCGCCGAGCGGTCCCACATCCTTGCCGACTCCGGCGCGCAGGCCTGGCTCGGCGAGCTGCCGGACGACCCGAGTGGTCTGCCGCACGTGCCGGTGCGGACGCACGCCCGCTCGTGGCACCGCTACGCAGAGCCGCCCGCGTCTGCTGCGGCGATGGTGATCTACACATCCGGAACGACCGGTCCGCCCAAGGGTGTGGTGCACAGCCGCGGGGCGATCGCGGCCGATATCGACGCACTGGCGCAGGCCTGGCAGTGGAACTCCGCCGACACCCTGGTGCACGGGTTGCCGCTGTTCCATGTCCACGGTCTGGTGCTGGGCCTGCTGGGGTCGCTGCGGGTGGGGAACCGGTTCGTCCACACCGGCAAGCCCACCCCGGAGGCGTACGCGGGGGCCGCGGGGACGCTGTACTTCGGGGTGCCAACGGTGTGGTCGCGGGTGGTCGGGGATCCGTCGTCGGCGCGCGCGCTGGCCGGTGCCCGGTTGCTGGTATCGGGCAGCGCGGCGCTGCCGGTTCCGGTGTTCACGGCGCTGACCGACCTGACCGGCCACGCCCCGGTGGAGCGCTACGGCTGCACCGAGACGCTGATCACCGTCAGCACCCGCGCCGACGGTGAGCGTCGCCCCGGCTGGGTGGGACTGCCCCTGGACGGCATGCGCACCCGCCTCATGCACGACGACGGATCGCCCGTGCCGCACGACGGGGAGACCATCGGCGGCCTGCAGGTTCAGACGCCGACGATCTTTGACGGCTACCTCAACCGGCCCGACGCCACCGCCGACGCCTTCGAGCCGGACGGCTGGTACCGCACCGGTGATGCCGCAGTGATCGACGCCGACGGCATGCACCGCATCGTCGGCCGCGAGTCGGTGGATCTGATCAAGTCCTGCGGCTATCGGGTGGGTGCGGGGGAGATCGAGACCGCACTGCTGGGCCATCCGGGCGTGGCAGAGGTCGCCGTCGTCGGACTGCCCGATGCCGATCTGGGCCAGCGAATCGTCGCCTTCGTTGTGGGTGACGCGCACCCCGATGACCTCATCGCCTTTGTGGCACAGCAGCTTTCGGTGCATAAGCGCCCGCGTGAAGTGCGGCTCGTGGCGTCGTTGCCGCGCAATTCCATGGGCAAGGTGTTGAAGAAGGAACTGCTCTAATTCGCGTGCAGTGCGGTGTTGAGGGTGATGCCCGTGCCGTCGCGGGATACCACTTCGACCGCACCGGTCACCGAGTTGCGCCGGAACAACAGGTTGTCAGCACCGGACAGCTCGCGTGCCTTCACGGCGGTGCCGTCGGCCATGGTGATCTTGGTCCCGGCGGTGACGTAGAGACCGGCTTCGATCACGCAGTCGTCGCCCAGCGAGATGCCCAGCCCGGAGTTCGCACCCAGCAGGCAGCGCCGGCCCACTGAGATCACCTCGGTGCCGCCACCGGAGAGCGTTCCCATGATCGACGCACCGCCGCCGATATCGGAGCCGTCACCGACGACCACACCCGCGGAGATGCGGCCCTCCACCATCGAGGCGCCCAGCGTGCCGGCATTGAAGTTCACGAACCCCTCATGCATCACCGTGGTACCCGGCGCCAGGTGCGCGCCCAGTCGCACCCGGTCGGCGTCGGCGATACGCACTCCGGTGGGCACCACGTAGTCGACCATCCGCGGGAACTTGTCCACCCCGTACACCGTCACCGGCCCGCGTCGGCGCAGCCGCATCCGGACCTCCTCGAAGCCCTCGATGCGGCAGGGGCCGTAGTTCGTCCACACCACATTGGTCAGGGCGGCGAACACCCCGTCGAGGTTGCAGCCGTGCGGCTCGACCAGGCGGTGTGAGATCAGGTGCAGCCTCAGGTAGGCGTCGCAGGTGTCGGCCGGTTTATCGGCCAGCGTCGCCACCGTGCGGATCGCGACGACCTCGACGCCGCGGTCGGGGTCCGGCCCGGCCAGTGCGGCGAATTCATCGGCGACGTCGTCGGCGGACAGCCGCGTGGTGCCCGACGGGCTGTAGGCGCCGAGTTCGGGGGTCGGGAACCAGGCGTCCAGCACGGTCCCGTCGTCGGCGATGGTGGCCAGCCCGAAACCCGCAGCAGCAGTCACGGTGCTCCACCGTACTAGCCTGAACAGTTGTGCTGGACCTCACGACCGACCCCGTCGAGCTGACCGCCGCGCTCGTCGACATCCCCAGTGTGTCGCGCGACGAGCAGCGGATCGCCGACGCGGTGGAGGCCGCACTGCGCTCCCAGACCGGCTACCAGGTGGTGCGCAATGGCCAGACGGTCCTGGCCCGCACCGATTTCGGCCGCCCCAGCAGGGTGATCCTGGCCGGGCACCTCGACACCGTCCCGATCGCCGACAACGTCCCGTCCACCCGCGACGCCGATCACATCTACGGCTGCGGCGCCTCCGACATGAAGTCCGGCGACGCGGTGTTCCTGCACCTGGCCGCCACCGTCGCCGAGCCGGTTCACGACATCACCGTGATCCTGTACGACTGCGAAGAGATCGAGGCCGGCGCCAACGGGCTCGGCCGCATCGCCGACGAACTGCCGGACTGGCTGCGCGGCGACGTCGCGATCCTCGGTGAGCCCTCCGGCGGCTATATCGAGGCGGGCTGTCAGGGCACCCTGCGGGCAGTGGTGTCGGCCACTGGGACCCGCGCGCATTCAGCGCGAAGCTGGTTGGGAGACAATGCGATTCACAAGCTCGGTGCCGTCCTCGATCGGCTGTCGGGATATCAGGGCAGGGTGGTGGACATCGACGGTTGCACCTACCGCGAAGGGCTCTCGGCGGTGCGGGTCGACGGCGGGGTGGCCGGCAATGTCATCCCCGACGCCGCCTCGCTGACCGTCAACTTCCGCTTCGCCCCCGATCGCAGCCCCGAGGCGGCACTGGCGCATGTGCGGGAGGTGTTCGACGGCCTCGACGTGACGGTGGAGCAGACCGACGCCGCCGCCGGCGCACTGCCCGGCCTGCACCACCCCGCGGCAGCCGCCCTGGTGCAGGCTGCTGACGGGTTGGTCCGGGCGAAGTACGGCTGGACCGACGTCGCCCGCTTCGCCGCGCTGGGGATTCCGGCGGTGAATTACGGCCCCGGGGACCCCAACCTGGCGCATCGCCGGGACGAGCGCGTCGCGGTCGCGCAGATCAGCGCGGTGACCGCCACATTGCGCCGGTACCTCGCCCGCGGCGGCTAGCCGAGGCGGGCAGCGCTGCCGGCCTGCTCGGCGGCGTCCCGGGCGGCGCCGTGGAAACCCGCGGCGGCCCATCGCTCGGCGGCCGAGGCCAGGCCGGCGGCGTCGTCGGTCGTCACGGCGCGGGCATGCGCCAGCGCCATCGAGGTGTAGGCGCACTGGACCTGATCGGCGATCTGCTCCAGGCCGGCCGCGGCCCGGCGGTCACCCAACCGGGCGGACTCGTGCCAGGCCCGCACCGCGACCGCGAACTGCCCGCCGCGCTGCGCCATCCGGGCGGCGCCGCGGGCGGCCGTGATCGCCGCGGGCCGGTCGCCGATGGTGGCCAACCGCCAGGCCCGGGCGATGCCGAGTTCCGGGGCGAACAACGCCGACTTGGTGCCGTGCCGGGACTGGGCGCGACTCAGGGCCATCGCCGACTCGGCGATCTCGCCCTGGTGTGCCAGTGCGGTGGTCAGATACATCAACGCCAGTGATCCCCACGAGTACCCGGTGCGGTCCAGGGTCGCCGCGGCGGGGCCGAGCAGGTCCGCGGCGGCCGCAGCCTCGCCCCGGGCGAGCAGCACCTCCGCCAGCAGCACTTCGCCGATCGCGCGGCCGGGTTGCGCCAGCTCGGCGAAATCGGTGAATTTCCGGGCGATCTGGTACGCGCCGTCGGTGTCGGCGTTCATCAGCGCCGTGGTGGTCTCGGCCAGGCCGACGGTGAACCTCAGCAGGCCCGGATACTCCGCGCCCAGCACCCGGTCCACCAGTGCGGCGACGTCACCGAGCCGGCCCATCCTGGCCGATGACAACGCCGCCGCGCTCGACGCCCACGCCACTGCCATATCCGGTGCGTCCGGACGGTCCAGCACCTCGCCGGCCACCTCGACGGCACGGCGCACATTGCCGGCGTTCATCGCGAAGGTGGCTGACAGCGCGTCGAGGGTGATCCGCGATGACGCCGTCCCCACCCGCTCCCGCACCGTCTGCAGGAACACCGCTGCGCGCTCGGGTTCCGACAGCATCCAGAACTGGTTGGCCGCCCGGGGCAGCGCCCACGCCATCAGCTGCTCCTCCGAGCCGTGGCCACGGTCCACCACGCCGCGGGCCAGCCGCTCGGCCAGACCCAGATCGCCCAGGCGCAACGCCTCCTGAGCGGAGGCCACCACCTCGTCGCCGTCGATCGGGCCGTCGCCCTGCAGGGCCAGCAGGGTGCGCCCGAGGTGGTCGGCCGGGGTGCGATCCGTCCCGGTGGACAGTTGTGCGGCCACCGCGGCGCGCAATCGCTGCACCGCGGCTTTGTCCAGGATGGTGGCCAGCCGCTCCAGGAACAGCGGGTGCCCGCTGTAGACGTCTGCCCCGCGGGTCTGCACGGCCCCGCACTCCTCGGCGGCCGCCACGATCGCCTCGCTGGTCAGCACCACCAGGTCGGCCCACGACAGCGGCTCGAACACGCACAGGTGGCCCAGCGCCTCGCGGACCGGTGCGGCGAGCTCGGCCAGATAGCGATCGACGGCGGCGGCCAAGGTCTCGTCGCTGCCGCCGGTGGTCATCAACAGCCGCAGGTGCAGCGGATTGCCCGCGCTGCGCCGGTACAGCATCGCGGCGTCCGTGCCGCCCGCGGCGGCCACCACCGCCGCGTTCTCCGCGGCATCGAACCCGATGACGTCGACGCGCTCGAGCATGCCGTCGTTCCACAGCGCGGTCACCACCTGTGGCGCCCGAAGCACCGAACGCACGGTGACGATCACCGGGCTCGCATCCTGCTGTGCCAGCCGGTAGAGCAGGCTAGATGACAGTGGATCAAGAAGGCGTGCATTGTCAACGATGATCGGCGCCGAATTCGCCTGGGCAAGAATGGATTCCGCGGCATGAGCGATCATCGCCGCCGGTTTTCCGATGTCACGGGCGTCGATGGCCGGGCCGAAGGCGCCGAACGGCACCGATGACTGCGCGGCGGTGCCCACCACCCAGATCGGCTCACCGCGGCCCAGGCGCACGGCGGCCTGGCCGGCCAGCGTGGTCTTGCCTACGCCCTCGTTTCCGAGCAGGGCCACCCCTGACGGGTTCTTCTCGAGGATCTCGACCACCCGGTCCACCACGTCGCGCTCGATCAGCGGCCAGTGGGACCACGGTGGAATTGGCATAACTCCCACACTCTATTTGGCCCCCGGAGGCTCTGGTCTAGGTTTCGGTTGTGCAGCCGCAACCGCCCTCCGAATGGGCCGTGTGCGTGTACTGCGCCGCAAGCCCCGAGCACCCCGACTTACTCGACCTCGCCCGGCGGGTGGGTGAGGCGATCGCGCAGCGCGGCTGGACCCTGGTGTCCGGCGGCGGCAACGTCTCGGCGATGGGCGCGGTCGCGGCCGGGGCGCGCAGCCGGGGCGGGCGCACGATCGGGGTGATCCCCAAAGCTCTCGTGCATCGGGAACTGGCCGATGTCGATGCCGACGAATTGATCGTCACCGACACCATGCGGCAGCGTAAGCAGACGATGGAGGACCGCAGCGACGCGTTCCTGACCCTGCCGGGCGGAATCGGGACGTGCGAAGAGCTTTTCGAGACGTGGACCGCCGGGTACCTCGGGATGCATGACAAGCCGGTGGTACTGCTCGATCCCGGCGGACACTACGACGGGCTACTGGGGTGGCTGTCGTCCCTGGCCGCGAACGGCTACGTCGCCCCGGCGGCGCTGGAGCGGCTGGTGGTCATGACCGATATCGACGCCGCGGTGGCGGCATGCGGACAGCAGGGGGACGAACATGGTTGAGCGGCCGGTCGGGTTACGCGATGTGTTGAGCCGACTGCCTGCCCTGCTCGTGGACGCACCGGTGATCCTTCGCGGCGCCCTGACCGGGCTGCTGGTCACGCCTGCCTCGAAGACATCGATCGCCACGGTGTTCGCCGACCGTGCCGCCCGCCACCGGGACCGGATCTTCCTGCGGTTCGGAGATCAGGAGATCAGCTACGGGCAGGCCAATGCGACGGCCAACCGGTACGCCGCGGTGCTGGCGGACAAGGGAGTTCGCCACGGCAGCGTCGTTGGCATCATGCTGCGCAACTCACCGGAGGTCGTGCTGACGATGCTGGCCGCGGTCAAGTGTGGCGCGGTCGCGGGCATGCTCAACTACAACCAGCGCGACGGCGTGCTCGCTCACAGCCTCGGGCTGTTGAACGCCGCGGTGGTGGTCGCCGATGCCGATCTGATCAATCCGATCGTTGATAGCGGCGCCGAGGTGGCTGATCTGCTCACCATCGCGAACCTGGCCAAGCTGGCCGAGGGCAAGCCGGAGGGCAACCCGCCGTCGGCCGCGCAGGTTCAGGCCCGCGACACCGCCTTCTACATCTTCACCTCTGGAACCACGGGGCATCCGAAGGCCAGCGTGATGACGCATCAGAGATGGCTGCGCGCCCTGGCGGGCTTCAGCGGCCTGGGTGTGCGGTTGCGCGGCGACGACACCATGTATTGCGCTCTGCCGCTCTACCACAACAACGCGCTGACCGTCGCGCTGTCCTCGGTGATCGACGCCGGCGCCACCCTGGCGCTGGGCCGCACGTTCTCGGCGTCGAAGTTCTTCGATGAGGTGATCGCCGCCCGCGCCACGGCGTTCATCTACATCGGCGAGTTGTGCCGGTATCTGCTCAATCAGCCGCCCAAGCCGACCGACCGGGCGCACAAGGTGCGGGTGATTGTCGGCAACGGCCTGCGCCCGGATATCTGGGAGGAATTCACCAGGCGGTTCGGCATCAAGCGGGTCGTCGAGTTCTACGCCGCCAGCGAGGGCAACACCGCCTTCATCAACATCTTGAACATCCCCAACTCCACCGGCATCAACCCGATGCCGCTGGCCTATGTCGAATATGACCCCGAGACCGGCGAACCGGAGCGCGACGCCGGCGGTCGGGTGCGCCGGGTGCCCTCCGGATCCCCCGGGCTGCTGCTCAGCCCGGTCAGCCGGCTGTCCCCGTTCGACGGCTACACCGACAGCAGTGCCAGCGAGAAGAAGCTGGTGCGCAACGCGTTTCGGGACGGTGACGTGTGGTTCAACACCGGCGATGTGATGAGCCCGCAGGGTATGGGACATGCCGCGTTCACCGATCGGCTCGGCGACACCTTCCGCTGGAAGGGTGAGAACGTCGCCACCACCGACGTGGAGGCCGCGCTGGCGGCCGACCCCTGTGTGCAGGAGTGCACGGTGTTCGGCGTGGAGGTGCCCGGCACCGGCGGGCGCGCCGGGATGGCGGCGGTGAAGTTGCGCGACGGGGCGCAGTTCGACGGAAAGTCCCTTGCCGCCACGCTCAGCAGGCAGCTGCCCGGTTACGCGGTGCCGCTGTTCATCCGGCTGGTCAAGTCGCTGGAGACTACGTCGACGTTCAAAAGCCGCAAGGTCGAGTTGCGCGAGCAGGGCTACGGTCCCCAGGTATCTGACCCGCTCTACGCGCTTGCCGGACCGGAGGATGGTTACGTGCCGTTCTATCCCGAGTATCCGGGCGAGGTCGCAGCTGGCACGCGTCCACGGGGCTGAGCCGAGCGCCGAGAGCGGGCCCTGTGGTCACCACGTGTCGGTTTGCCGTCCGCAGGCCGCATTCGGCATCGGCGATACTGGTCGTGTGAGTGCGACGTTCTGCGGGCGGCCGGTAGCCGGTGACCGGGCGCTGATCATGGCGATCGTCAACCGCACCCCCGACTCGTTCTATGACCGCGGTGCGACGTTCAGC
>JAIOQK010000391.1 GCA_021413425.1 Mycobacterium sp. | reverse complement strand
GACGCCGTCCAGATAGGACCGGTGCGACCAGAGCAACACGGCGGGGTGGTCCTCCAGTGCCGACCGCATCTTCTCGATCTGCACTGAGTCGTAGTCGATCCGAGGGTCGAAGCCGCGGCTGAAGATGGCGCGGCCGAGGTTGGGGATCAGGTCGACCGAGAATCTGCTCCAACCGGTTGCGAGCTCGTTGAGCATCGCCTCGGCCTTCTCCTCGCTGGCGCCCGGGATCGACTTCATTCCATCCTGGAACCGCGATGAGGCCAGCAACTCGTCGGTGATCAACCGCGGTGACTTGTACGCGGGTCCGAGTAACCGCAATTCGATGCGCTCGACCGCCAGGTCCGCGCGGCGCAGCACGAACTTGGCGAAGTCCTGCGGGGTGTCCCCGACGGTGTTCTCGCGCCACTGCTGGCGCAGTTCGGACACCTTGGCCGGCTCGCCGGCAACGATGCGCGCCCGCGACGGATCCTTGCGCAGAATGGCACGCTGCAGCATCTCCGGCGGGCGGTAGGTGTCCCGGCCGGAGATCAGTCCGACCAGCTTCACCCGGGTGGGCAGGCCACCCGGCACCCAGAACACCCGCACCGGCACGACGGTGCGATCCTCGCCGGCGGCGAGTTCGCCGACGAGATGATCGACCAGCTGCGCCGGGGCATCCCCGTGCGGCAGTCTCAACACCTCCACCTTGGTGTCCGGATGGGCACCGCGCTGCGCGCGCAGCCACGCGTTGAGCAGATCGAACTCCGCCTTCGACGACACCGATGCGAGAACCAGCGCATCATCGGTCGTGCTGAAATCGGTGAGGTAGTCGGCTGCACTCATCGGCGACCCTTCACTTTCGTGCCTGCATCTTTCGGTGCGGCTTTCTTGGCAGGCACCTTCTTGGCCGGAACCTTCTTGGCGGGCGCCTTCTTCGCGGGCGCCTTCTTCGCGGGCGCCTTCTTGGCGGGAGCCTTCTTGGCGGGAGCCTTCTTCGCGCGACCGTAGATGGCCGCATCCGGCACCTTGCCGACCGGCCAGTTCTCCAGGGTGTCGACGAAAAGCTGGCGGACCTCAGCGATCCGCTCGGTCAAATCGTCCAGCGTCCAGTCCGCGACAGAAATCGGCGGGTAGACGACGATGTCGACGGTGCCGGGATGCAGTGTGGAGGAGTCCCGCGCGGAGATCGCCTCAGCGTTTCGCACCACGATCGGCACGATCGGAACACCGGCCGACATCGCCAACCGGAACGGTCCCTTCTTGAACGACCCGACCGATCTGGTGTCCAGCCGGGTGCCCTCGGGTGCGATCACCACCGACAGACCTTTCTCGGCAAGCTTTTCGGCTTCTTTCAGTGATGCCACCGCGGCCTTGGGATCCTCGCGGTCGATGAACACCGTGTCGACGAGCTTGCCCAGGGTGCCGACCACGGGATCGTTGGCGAGTTCCTTCTTGCCTACCCCGGTCCAGTTGTCCTTCACCAGCGCCCCGACGATGACGGGATCGAAGTTGTTGCGGTGGTTGAAGATGAAGACCGCGGGACGTTTCTTCTTCAGATTCTCCTCACCGAGGACGTTGAGGGTCACCCCGTTGATGGCCAGCAGCAACTGCGGGAAGGCGGTGGTGAAAAAGTTGACGCCACGCCGGCGGTTGCGGGTCAACAGACCCCAGCTGACAGCGCCGTAGGCGGCCGGAACGATCGCGCTGGCACCGAGCAGGTTGCGCACCTGACCGATCAGTCCGCCGCTGCCGCGGCTGTTGAATTCCAGAATCGGCCAGCCACGCTTGCGGGCCACCTCGCGCATCTTGTCGCCCGGGTTGGTGGGACGCGGGTTGCCAACGAGGTACATCAGCGCGACGTCTTCGTCGCCGTCGGCGTAGAAGTAACTGCGCGCCAGATCGATCTTGTTCTCGGCGGCGAACTCCTGCACCGCGTTGGCCTTGCCCGGCCCCCAGAGGATCGGCCGGATCACCTTCCCGGTCAGGGTTCCGTCGCCGTTCACCTCGAACCGGTTGGTGAGCGTGTTGGGGATGCCGAGGAACCGGGCCACCGGCTCGACCTGGATGGTCAGCGCCGAAGAACTGAGCACGACGGTGTGCCCGCGGTCGAGGTGGGCCTGGACCAGTTCCCGCATCTCCGGATAGATGCGCTTCTCGATCTTCTCGGCGAACAGCCGCTCGCCGATCTGCAGCAGATCGCTGTAGGAACGGCCGCGCAACGCCGCCGAGGCCTTCTCGATGAGGTCCTCGAACTCCATCCGGCCCAACTGGTGGGTGAGCCCGGCGGCGATCATCGAAATCAGTTCGCCGACACCCATGTCGCGGCTGCGGAACCGCTCCTGGGTCAGGATCACCGCGGTGAAACCCGCGACGAGGGTGCCGTCGAGATCGAAGAAGGCGCCGATGCGAGGCCCAGCGGGGCTGGCCATGACCTCGGCCACCGAACCGGGCACCCGCAGTTCCCGTGAGTTGTTCTCGCTCATGAGTAGGCCACCGATCCGTTCTTCGGTTGCGTGGTGTTCGCGTTTGCATCGGGGAAGGACGTGGGCACCACCCGCGGTTCGGGTTCGCCGGCAAGGGCCAGAACCTCGTCGAACCCTTCCCGCAGGCACTGCGCAAAAAGATCCTGGTGTGTGATTGCCGCGCGATCGTATCGCGCCGTCACCGTCGCGAATCCGCCGCGAGACACCAGCACGACCATCATCCCTACGCCGGGCAACGGCCCAAGACCGTACTGGCGCAGCACTTTCGCTCCCGCGATATAGGTGTCACCGGGGTAGAACGGCACATTGCTGGCCTGCACATCCGAGCCGATCACCGATGCGCTCATCGCTTCCAGCGCCGCGGCGGGCAGCAGGCTCAGCAGTGGGGCCACTGAGCCGATCACGTCGATGGCTGCTTCCTCCCTGCGCGAGATCATCTGCTTGCGGATGCGCTGGATCCGTTCGGCCGGATCGGCGATACCCACGGGCGCGGCGAGGTTCACCCCGGCGAATCGGTTGCCGCCGGCAGGGTCGGCCTCAGCGCGCAGGTTCACCGGAACCGCCATCGGCAGTGTCGCGATCGGCACGCCGAGCGCCTCGTGGTAGCGCCGCAGGGCCGCGCACAGGCCGGCCAGGTAGGCGTCGTTGATGGAACCCTGGGCCGCCTTCGCCGCGCGGTGCAGGTCGCCCAGTCTCATCTCGATGGCCTCGGTCCGGGTGGACAGGCTGCGGCCGCGCATCAGCGGCGAGGGCCCGGCGGCCGGGCGCACCATGCGGCGGCCCGAGCGCGCGTAGTCGATGGCCCCGAACAACGCCGACGCCGGATTGCGCGCCGCGCGGCCCAGCGCCGACAGACCCCCCGACACCGCCCCCAGCACCCCGCCGACGATCACGCCCGGGAGGTGGTTGAAGCCTTCGCGCATCAGGTCGTCACCGGTGATGTCCTCGGGCACGGGCATCGGCGGCGTGGGCCTGGGTTTCGCGTCGCGCTCGAGGTCGTAGATCTCGGAGAACAGGGCGGTGGCCCCGACACCGTCGGTGACGGCATGGCTCAGATGCAGCAGCGAGGCCGCGCGGCCGTCCTCAAGGCCCTCGACCAGTGTCACGGTCCACAGCGGCCGGGAGATATCCAACGGTGACTGCAGCATCACCTCGGCGAGGTCGAACACCTCGCGCAACGTGCCCGGGCGCGGAACCCGGACCCGGCGAACATGGAACTCGAGGTTGAAGTCGGGGTCGATCACCCATCGGGCCGGGGCGGTGGGCAGCGTGGGCACCACGACCTTCTGCCGCAGCCGCACCGCCCGGCGCGAGGCGTTCTCGAAGCGGGCGCGGAAAGCGTTCCAGTCCGGGGTGGTGTCGAGGACCTCCAGCGCCATGATCCCCGAACGGGTCCGCGGGTTCGCCTCGCCGCGGTGCATGAGCATGTCGAAGGCG
>JAIOQK010000390.1 GCA_021413425.1 Mycobacterium sp. | reverse complement strand
CGGGTGGCCTCAAGTTCACGGCGCGAGGGCACTACGGCTGTCACAGGTCCTCCAACCATCCACGTTGAGAGCGGCGGACGCTCCCCTACCGGCGAATCTTATCCCCATCCAGGGCCGTTCGCGGCCTGGGTCCTACATTCTGTCGTATTCACGTCACACCCGGAATCTATCGCCGGTCAAGGTGCTGGTCAGCGGTGGTTTGAAGGGGCGCGGTGTTACCGTCGCCACGTGCCGTTTCGCGTCGTGGCTCCGACCCTGTGCGCGGTGGTCGCGACGGCGCTGGCGGTCAGCGGATGTTCGGGCTCCCCGCAGACCCCCGCCGACGGCCCCGCCGGTTCAGTGATCACCAGCACCACCAAGATCGCCTCGGCCGGTGTGCTGGGCAATCAGCGCCGCCCCGACGAGTCCTGCGCGCCCGAGCCGGCCCCCCTCGACGGGCCCCCGCCGCCCCCGGTGCGGCACGAGGCCGGAGAGACCGCGGTGGTGGCCGATCCGCAGCGGATCGTGGTGCTCGCCGGTGATGAGCTCGACGCGCTGTGCGCGTTGGGCCTGCAGTCGCGGATCGTTGCCGCCGCCCTGCCCGACGGCGCCGATGCCCAACCGTCGTATCTGGGCACCGTGATCCACGACGTACCCGCGGTGGGCCGGCGCAGCGATCCGGATCTGGCCGGGATCGCCGCAGCCAAACCGGATCTGATTCTGGGGTCCGCGGACCTATCGCCGCAGAGCTATCCCGCGCTGGCCGCGATCGCACCCACGGTGATCACCGCCGCACCCGGCGCGCGCTGGCAGGACAACCTGCGACTGGTGGGGGCGGCCACCGGGCGATTCGGCGCGGCCGACGGGCTGATCGCCGGATTCGCCGAGCAGGCCCGCAAGGCCGGCGAGTCCAACGACGCCACCCACTTCCAGGCCTCGGTGGTGCAGCTCACCGATTCGGCACTGCGGGTGTTCGGCGCGCAGAACTTCGCGGCCAGTGTGCTGAGCGCCGTCGGCGTGGATCGCCCTGCGGCACAACGGTTCACCGACAAACCGTACGTGGAGATCGGTCTTGACGACGCCGACTTCTCCGCCGCCGACGGCGACATTGTCTACCTGTCGTTCGCCTCGCCGGCCGCCAAGGACCGCGCGCCGGCGCTGCTGGAGAGCGACGCCTGGCGAGCACTGTCGGCCAACCGGGACAACAGGGTGTTCGTGGTGAACAACGAGGTGTGGCAGACCGGTCAGGGTGTGGTGGCCGCACGCGGGATCGTCGAGGATCTGCGCTGGCTCAATGCCCCGATCAACTAGCGGACGTAGTTCTCGCCGGTGGCGCGCACCGTCACATCGCTGACGCACACGCCCCACGGCTGATCGATCACCGCCACCACGGCGTCGGCCAACTCGGCGGGGGTGATCACCCAGTAGGCGGGCGAGTCGGGGTCGGTCTGCTCGGGCTGCATCGCCCCGCTGAAGTAGTTGCCGAGGTTCTCGGCGAAGGCGGCGCCGTGCTGGCCGGCCAGTTCCATGATCGCCATCTCGTTGACCACCCCACCCGCCAGATTGGTGCCCAGCACCCCGGTCGGCTTGACCGTCGTCACCTTGATCCGGCCCTGGGCCTCCACCCGCAGTGCGTCGGAGAGCACCGCGACGGCGGCCTTGGTGGCGCTGTACACCCCGGCGCCGGCGACTCCGCCGTTGCCGTAGATCGAGGAGATGTTGACCACATGGCCGCGGCCCTGGTCGATCATCTGGTCATAGACCGCGCAGATCCCGTTGACCACACCCTTGATGTTGATGTCGATGGCCTGATGCCACCGCTGCCAGGCGCGTTCGTGATCGGCGAAGTAGGCGAGCGGCATCACTCCGGCGTTGTTGACGAGCACGTCCACCGCGCCGAACGTGCTCACCGCATGTCGCACGGCGCCCTGCAGTGCGGCCAGGTCGGTGACGTCGGCCACCTGGGCCAGTGCCTCTCCCCCGGCGGCGGTGATCCCGGCTGCCACCTCGTCCAACTCCTCGCGCGCAACATCGACACCGACCACCCTGGCCCCGCCCGCCGCGCACTTCTCCGCAATCAGCCGACCGAACCCACTGGCCGCTCCGGTGACCACGATGACCTTGCCACCCAGGTGTGCAGACATGATTTCCCCTCCAGCGCTAAAGGATTCGCTCGTCGGCGGACACCTTGGGCATCGCGCTGCTGATCTGCTGCATGGTGCCCAGGAAGCGGTAGAACTCCGGGTAGACCACCGGCTTTCCGCTATTGAGCACCGCGACGGAGATGGCGCGTTCCGGGTCGGCCCAGGCCAGGATGTTGGTGAAGCCGAGGTGTCCGAACGCGCGCTGGGTGTCCAGGCCGAAGAGGCTGACCACCCGTGCGCCCAGCATCAGCCCGTAGGAGAACCGGGTCGGATACCCCAGTGACAGGTCGATCTCCAGATGCGAGCACTCTTGCAGTGCCGTGCGGATGGTCTCGGTTTCGATCACCCGGACCCCGTCGAGTTCGCCGCCGCGGCGCATCACTTCGAAGAAGCGGCTCAACTCGAACGCGGTGGTGATGGTGTTGGCCGAGGGAACGATGCCGGTGAGGTAGCGGGGGTCGTTCGTCAACTCCACCAAACTGTCCAGGCCCACCCCGAGTGCACGGCTGAGCAGGTTCGACAGCGGCGGCGCGGTGGGCGGCCCGGTGATGTAGTTGACCGCCACCTTGTCGATGTCGCCGGCGGCGACGCCGTAGTTCATCCAGCGGAAGCTCAGTGGGTCGAGAAACTCCTCGGCCAGCACTTCGCGGATGTCCTTGCCGGTGGCGGCATGCACGATCTCGCCGAGGATGAACCCCCCGGACACCGCGTGGTACGCCAGGTAGCGGCCAGCCTTCGCGAACGGTGCGGCGTCGACCAGGATGTCGGTCATGTACTGCCGGTCGCCAAGGCGATCGAGGTCCAACGCGGTCCTCGGCAGGTTCGGCACAGCCGCCCGGTGGGCGAGCACGTGGCCGATGGTGATCCGGTGCTTGCGGTTGCGCTCGTAACCGGGGATGTAGTCGGCGACCTTGTCATCCAGGCTCAGTACGCCGCGTTCGCAGAGCTTGTGCACCACGAACGCGGTGATCGCCTTCGAGGTGGAATACACGCAGAACGGGGTATCCACGGTGGCCGGCGCCCGCTCTGTGTCGCGGCCGTCGTCCGGACCGTTGCCGCGGGCGTGCCCGATCGCGCGGTTGAGGATCACCGCGCCATGGCGGCGCACACATACCTGCATCGCAGGGTGCACACCGCTGCGGTACCAGTCCTGCACCCACTGCCAGATGGAATCCACCGCCTCGGCGTCCACCCCGCCCGCCTCGGGCGGATCCTCGGGACCGACGTCGGTGACCGAATCCAGATCGCGGGCGACGTAGATGCGCCGCAGCGGATCCGGCAGGCCGAGCGGGGGCCGCGGTACCGCCGGAATGCTCCATGCCATTGGGCGAATAGTAGAGCGGTGCGGCCGCGACGGAGGGCTGTCGCGGGCACTCGACGGCGACGGCTTAGTCTCGATCCCATGACGACTGTCACCGCCTATGCGGCCACCTCGGCCACCGAACCGCTCACCAGGACCACGATCACCCGCCGCGAGGTGGGGCCCAACGACGTCCGGTTCGACATCCACTTCGCCGGCATCTGCCATTCCGACATCCACACCGTGCGTGCCGAATGGGGCCAGCCCAACTACCCGGTGGTGCCCGGTCACGAGATCGCCGGCATCGTCACCGAAATCGGTTCCGCGGTGACCAAGTACGCCGTCGGCGACCGGGTGGGCGTGGGCTGCTTCGTCGACTCCTGCCGGGAGTGCAAGAACTGCCTCGCCGGGATCGAGCAGTACTGCACCGGCGGCGGGAACATCGGCACCTACAACGGTGTGGGCCGCGACGGCCAGCCCACCCAGGGCGGCTACAGCGGCTCCATCGTGGTCGACGAGAACTATGTGCTGCGCATCCCCGAGGCGCTTGCGCTGGACGCCGCCGCGCCACTGCTGTGCGCCGGCATCACCACCTACTCACCGATGCGGCACTGGAAGGTCGGGCCGGGCACCCGGCTGGGGGTGATCGGGCTCGGCGGGCTGGGCCACATGGCGGTCAAACTGGGCACGGCGATGGGCGCGGAGGTCACCGTGCTGTCTCAGTCGCTGAAGAAGATGGAGGACGGCCTGCGACTGGGCGCCAAGAGTTACTACGCGACCAGCGACCGCGACACGTTCAAGAAGCTGCGCAACTCCTTCGACATCGTCCTGAACACCGTCTCGGCCAACCTCGATCTCGGTCGGTATCTCCAGATGGTCGATCTGGACGGCGTTTTCGTCGAACTCGGCGCCCCGGAGAACCCGCTGGTGGTTCCGCCGTTCTCGATCATCGGTATGCGCCGCAGCATCGCCGGTTCGGTGATCGGCGG